>JALVEE010000068.1 GCA_027008645.1 Saprospiraceae bacterium | reverse complement strand
TTCCTGATAAAAAACTCATATTTCCAAGATTAAATTCATATCCTAAAGATAATAAAACCGGAATGGAAATAGAATTAAGTTTTCCTGAATATAAATCTTCATCTTGGGACTTTTTTTCTACCTTTCCTTCACTATATTTGGTGATTGTTATCATTTTATTTGAGATATTATATCCAATTCCTAATTCAGGATTTATATAAATGTTATTAATTCGGAGGTTTAGCCCAAAAGGAATGAGTAAATAATTGTAATTATGCTTAAAAATAACTTCTTCAATCTCTAATTCTCCTATGCCTTTTGTTGATTCTTGCTCTCCTGTATTCAAAAAACCGATTCCGAATGTTGGATGAATATTGCCCTTGAAAATAAATTCGCTTTTAAGGAATATACTATGACTGAATTTCACTTTTTCATTAACATTATTATCTGTAATTTTTGAATAATTGGGTGAATACTCCAAACTAAAAGTAAATTTGGGATTTTGACCTGTTAGCACTAATGTAAATACCGATGTAAATAACGTTAGTAATACATATTTCCTGATTTTTGTTTTTATTGTTTTCATAAAATTTGTTTTAAAGTTTATATGAATATATGTATAATTTAAACTTTGTATCAAGATGATTCAAATAGACACCAAGTCTCTAAGAACACGAAATATTCGAAGTAATAAAAAAGGTTTTATTACTTATCGATTTTTATTATTTTTCCAGTTTTAACATTATTATCATAAAGTATTCGATATATATATATGCCGTTTTGTACTTTATTCCCGAACTGGTCTTTACCTCTCCAGGTGACAATATCGCTTGTTCCCGTATCAATTCTTTTTATCAATCTTCCTGAAATATTGTATATCTCAATTTCTTTTGGCTTGGAATCCGGCGATTTTTGTAAAAATTGTATAGTGTTAGCAAAAGGGTTTGGTGCAATACTGAATATAGGATTATTCAATTGTAAATCCTGCTCAGTTGATGATGTTGAAGACAAATCGATTGTAAATTGATCTATAATATTATTATCATCATCAATAGCCGTAAAACTCAATTCATCGCCTTCAATACTTACTTTACAAAAATGATGTTTCATTGCCGCTTTAACAAGGTACGGGTATTTGGAATTAAAATCATATAATGGAGCTCCTCCTCCCCCGGTAGTAATATGAACGATATTATCAACTTCTGCCCGGGCATAATAGTGATTGTGACCACCGAAAACGATTTGAATACCATATTTTTTACATAAGGGCTGAATAAAATTTTGAACTATCTTATTGTTCCCATGTGATATTCCGGGTGAATATCCGGGCTCGTGTAAAATGATAAATTTCCATTTTTTATCGGTGTTTTTTAGGATATTTTCCAGCCATTGCAGTTCTTGTTGAAATCCGGAATTGTTGAGATATTGATCCAAAAATATAAAATTGACGAACCGAATTCAAAAGTATAATATGCACCTCTTTCAAAATCATAAGGAAAATATTTTTTAAATAATTCTCCATTATTTTCATGATTGCCCATAACTGACTCTAAGGGGAGATTGCCCAAAATGTATTGGATGTATGGGTAATTACCGTTAAAGAACTCATCATCCCAATCAGCTTCATCATAGCCGTGAGTAACAAAATCACCGGTCGATACCGCAAATGTCTGATAATTTTCATCATTGGTAATCACTTCACTCATACGTCCGAAAACTTTATTTTGCGCTATTTGATTCGTTCTTGTATCTCCAAAAACCAGAAAGCTATATTTTGTAGCAACGTCTGTGATTTTGGAATAAAAAGTACCGGTTTTGGTTTCTCCATTCGGTATTTCCACTTTGTAATAATATTTTGTACCTTTTTCCAAATCGTCAAAATCATAAGCATAGAGAAAATCATCTGTATAATCATTCAAAGCAATAGTGCCCGATTGGTATGTAGTATCCATTCCCCAAGACAAACTGCAATTTGCGAAAGTATCAAGTTGCCATATCAGTTGCAATCTATCATCCTGTCCCGGAAATATCATATAAGGACGCTTTCTGAATTTGGCTATGCGTGTATTCTTGATTTTGAATAAAAACAAGCCGTCTTTTCCAAGCATTTCTATTGAATCCTGTATTTCAGTTCCATCATTACCGGGATCAACACCGAGTATTTTGCGGTAATTGCCCGGTATTTTTACCTTGTGGTGATATTGAGAATATATCGCTGCACCATTTTCAAAATATCTTATAAAAGTATAGGCATATTGTTGTTGACCGGTTTTGTACATGGAGTCCAGTTTGATAGCTTCTGACTTTGCTTTTCCGAGCCAATGGCGGTTTTCAAACCGGTGTTTAGCATTGCCTTCCGGATATAGATATTTGGATGATCTTCCCAAAGAATCGACTGCAAACTCATCAAACCAGTCTTCCGGATTTAATAGGCCAAGATTGGGTTTCCAAGGAGTTAAGAATTTATTATGAGTGGAATAGTCACCACAATGTCCATAGGAGCCATTACCAAGCACGGTGGTTAATGCCATTATATGACGATGGTCTTTGAAGTTGATAAGACCTACTTTGGATGAATCACGGTCTCTTTCAAAAACCGGTACAATTATAGGGGCAATGAGGTTACCCGGCTTGTTCATTTCAAGATATCTGTCAATAGCGTCTTTATAAGAGTCTTGAAAGCCTCCATTAAAATCTTCATAAGTTCTACCATTATAATAAGAAGGAAAATTAACTAATTGACCATTCGTTACCATATAAAACTCACGGTTATTTTCACGGGCAGCTCCATAGACCAATTTAGCATAAAGTTTGTTTTGTTGAACAATCCAGCTATTTAATGTATCCCAATTAGGACTTTCTAAAAGTGAGTCTTTTGATATTCCTACCCAATCGATTTTTTTATCCCAATTCAAGTCAAATCCATAATAGGGCCAACCATCTCTATCATAATTATAGGGTCTCCATTCCTCTCCCCCTACATCAAGCTTTACTCCATCAACAAGATATATCGTAGTATCTTTGTTTGTCTTTGGATTAAAACCTGTATAAGCGGTAGGCATCATAAATTCTTCGACAAATTGCGCACATGCTCCTACCCAATCATATCCATCTGCCATCATTTCCTTTTCATACAAGGAGTCATTACGATTGGCGTAATGATTCATTAAAATTGAAGGCGAACCGCTAATCTCATTGCTATGACTGATAAATCCAAGTCTGTTTCCTTTAGAATAACTTTGTGGAGTCCCGTAAATGGTTCTACCTACTACAGTCCCATTTTTTATTTTTCTTGCAACCGTTATTGCTCCTGTTAAAGTGTCTATTTTTTTGATAGCCATTATTTCAAATTCACCTCTACCCGAACCTGCATCATTATCCTTGAAGCAAATGTAATCCCAATAATATCTTGTTCGGTTTTTTCTCCAATATCCGTCCCAATTTTCCGGAATGGAATCTTTATTGATTTTCTTTCGAAATCTGTACATTATTTTTGCATCTCGAACCGGAATGTGAAATACAGTGTCCATTGGATTATTGGAAAAAGTACTGTCTTTTAAGTGTGTCAATACAGTATATGCAAACCATTTGGGACTCAAATTGTCAACAAACCAACGCTGAGGTGAATTTTTGCCATAATCAAATTGCTTGCATTCAATAAATGAGAGATTGCGATGTGTCAATACTTTTTGTTCCGGATTTAATAATTTTGCTCCGAAAACTATCTTCTGCTGATAATTATTAACTCCCAATGGATAAATCTCATTTTTATGATCTCCATATCCCGGAATATCAGGATAGTCATACCCATTGGCCCCCCCGGAAAAAATTCCTCCGAACCATGCATCGTTATACGTTGCCAAAGAATAAATAGCGTTTGTATCATTGTACATTTTTGAAAATATTATTGCTGCATGTTTTGGGAATAAAACATCTTGAGCGTTAATATTATAAAATGTACAAATAATTATAACAAAAGTAAATAGCCGTTTCATAATAAATAATTTAAAAGTTATAAAAATAATATATTTTCAAGGTTTTGAATAAAAATGATAGATATGGATTAAAATAAAAAACCTGTTTGTGATAAAAAGTAAGATAATGGGATGAAATGGAAAGGATATTTATAAATGAATAATTGATTACGGGCGCATTTCATTTTTTCGCACTGCAGATTGGATTCTCCTTTGGTGTTTTGTTTCTAATTTTCTTATGCTTTTTTGTAAAAGTTGATTAATTTGTATTCAAAAAAGCCCCGGCGGGGCGGCATTATGCACCCCTTTTTTAGTACTGGTTTATCCAGATTAAGAGTCAGAAGGAAAGAATGGGAAAAGCGAAAAAATGAAATTCTCCTCTTAAAAACATAATGAATTTCGTTTTAAAACGAAGAATATTATAATAATATTCGTTTTGAAACAAAAAATGTTATAATATGTGATTATTTGCTACATCAATCTCCCCTTAATAAACTCTCCTTTGTCTCTCGCTACAGGTATTTTCCCTATATTGTTATCATAAAAAGTGAGTTCATAACCTTTGGAATTTCCTGATATTGATTTGATATTGTCAAGATTTACAAGAT
>JALVEE010000067.1 GCA_027008645.1 Saprospiraceae bacterium | reverse complement strand
AAAAACCACCTGATAAAATAATTCAGGGGGTTCTTTTTTGATTTTGTGTTTTTTATATCCTATTTTATTGGTTATAAGCTTATATTTGCTTTGGTAAAATTTATTTAGGACACTATTGGATAAAAATAATAAAATCATCGCAAGAGCAGGTAGTTTTAGCAATAGTCTTTTAGCTAAAATTAAATCATTCTTAGGAAAATACCCTAGTACAAGACTAAGTATTGATGCAAATGGTAACCTTGTAGATTCATCAGGAAAAGTACTTTACAAAAAAGGTGAATATAGTAAAAAAGGTGGATTTTATTATGATAAAAAAGGTAATAGACTGGGAAGAATATGGGATAATATAGTCAAAGCAGTCAAAAAAACCGTTGACCAAATGACTACTTTTTTCAACAATATGTTGACAAAAAAATCAGGAGCGACAAGAACCTATACATTGAGCAATATCACATTTAAAAAGGATGATCACCGTATCAAAACTTACTCCAAAGCTGAAGTAGAAGGTCTCGCTCGTGCACTTAAAGCTAATCCTAATAGCGTAATTAAAGTGAAGGTTTATACTGAAGAGGGTAAAAAAGTATCTGAGTTGAGAGCGAATGTCGTAAGAGATATGTTGGTAACATTGGGTGTTAAAAAATCTCAAATCTCTTTTAAAGGAATGAGCGATTCAGATGCAAACAAAGCAGCTATCAATAAGGTTGAAATTATCGTAGATTAATAGAAGTTTATTTCAAAAGGCTAAGAAATTACTCTGTATATCATAAAAGCAGGCTGTCGGAATCCGGCAGCCTGTTTTATTATTTGTATTTATATTCGTCCAAATCGCTGTCTTCAAAATTATAAATGTATGCTTTTTTTGCTTCATTGTCACTTTCTGCAATTCGCAAAAAGACTCTGGCTGATTTGAGATATTTCTCATCCCTCTGACTATCCAAAAGCAATAAATAGGTAATGATAATATTACCTGCCATTTCGACTAACCTTCTTGAATGAAACTCCAATATTTCTTTATTGCTTTTTGATGTCACATATTCTATTGCATCATTGTATTCTATTGTCAATTTTTCAAGTTTGGTTTTATATTCGGAATAACTATCATCCAAACTCGCATTGTATTCTTTGATAGCTGAACTGAACACATGAGTCGTAACGCCTCTTATCGCTGCTATAACCTGCAACTGGGATGTCCCTTCGTAGATAGACGTGATTCTGGCATCTCTATAAATTCGCTCAATGGGAAAATCCGTAGTAAACCCTGTTCCTCCGTGAATCTGCAATGAATCATAAGCTATTGAATTGGCATATTCGCTACCAAATAATTTTATCAAAGGAGTAAAAACATCTGCCAATTTGGAATATTTTTTCATATCCATCCTCTGCTCCTTGTCCAATCCCTTACTATTTTTCAAATCATCATATGCCTTTGTGATATCTACATATCTCGTTGTTTCGTACAAAAGTGCACGTATTCCGTCCAACTGCGCTTTCATATTGGTAAGCATCTCATATACCTGAGGAAATTCCAAGATTTTACTTCCAAATTGTTCTCTTTCATTGGCGTATTTTACCGCTTCCCTGTATGCAGCTTCAGCGATACCCACAGATTGAGCACCAATACCAAGTCTAGCTGAATTCATCAAAGCCATAACATACTTAATCAATCCGAATTTTCTTTTCCCCAACAATTCTGCAGGAGCATCTTTGAATACCAATTCCGTAGTAGGTGAACCGATTATTCCCAACTTGTGCTCTAAGTGCCTAACAGTAACCGCATCGGAAGACCTGTCGTAAATAAACAAGGATATCCCCCTGGCATCCGTAGTGCCGGGTTCCGATCTCGCCATAACCAAAGCGATATCAGCATCACCATTGGTTATAAATCTCTTAACACCATTTAGCAACCAAACACCTTTTTCTTCATCATATTCCGCTTTGAGCTGAACGGCTTGAAGATCCGAACCGGCATCAGGTTCTGTCAATACCATTGCCGCGGTAGCTCCTTCTTTATTGAACCTTGGCAAATATCTCATTTTTTGATCTTCGTCTGCAAATTCTCTAATCGTTTCAGCACAGTCTTGAAGCCCCCATATATTTGTAAAACTCGCATCAGCTCTTGATACCATTTCAGCAGCCATTACATATGGTACCATTGGAAAATTCAAACCGCTGTATTTTCTAGGTAAAGACATCCCGATAAGACCTGCTTTGTACAGTGCTTCATAATTTTCAGCAGTCCCTTTTGCATATTCGACATGCCCATTAACCAATCTGGCTCCACCTTCTTTATCAACACTTTCGGCATTTGGTGCAATCACGTTTGCACAGATGTCACCTACGACTTCCATCGTTTTATCGTAAGAATCAATTGTATCTTTTACATTGACCGGAGCATAATCGTATTTATCTTTATCCTCAAAATCATTTTCTTTTAACCTGATTATTTTTTCCATCAAGGGATGCTCAAATTGAAATCTGAAATCCGGTGTATCTAAATAAAAATTATCCATTTTGCTTTCTTTAAATATTTAATAATAATAAGCGATCAATGCTTATTGGGCTTGCTTGTGAAATGATTTAATTATTTTTGGTATCACTTCATTCAAATCTCCAACTATGACATAATCCGCAATTTTATTAATAGGCGCATTTTCGTCCTTATTAATAGAGACGATCATCGCAGATTCATCCATACCGGCAGTATGTTGTATAGCTCCGGAGATACCGCAAGCTATATATAATTTTGGTCTCACAGTTACTCCTGTTTGACCGATTTGTCTTTCGTTTTCCAAAAATCCTGCATCTACAGCAGCTCTTGACCCACCTACATCAGCTCCTAACATATCCGCCAACTCGTATAATAAGTCAAAATTTTCCTTTGAACCAACACCGTACCCACCTGCTACGATAATCGGTGCTTCCTTTAGATTCACTTTGCTCTCCTCCATATGTCGTTCCAATACCTCAATAACAAAATCCTCATCTTTTATCAGATCCGATATATCAATATTGACAATATCCGACTTATAATTTTCATCAAATACCTCTTTCTTCATTACTCCTTCTCTAACTGTAGCCATTTGGGGAGGCATATCCCAATTCACGATTGTAGCCATAATACTACCCCCAAAAGCCGGTCTGATAGCCAAGAGCAAATCTTTATACAGTACCTTTGTCTTCTTCTCCAAATGGTCTCCTATTTCAAGGCGCGTACAATCTGCTGTCAAGCCGCACTGCAATGTTGATGCGACTCTCGGTGCTAAATCCCTACCTATTGATGAAGCTCCAAATAATACAATTTGCGGTTGGTGTTTATCCAATACAGAACTTATAATCTTACTATATGTCAATGTAAGATAAGGGTCAAGTCTGGAATCGTCAGCGATATGAATCGTATCAACTCCATATTTTGATATTTGCTTTTCGATATCGCTTATATTATTTCCAAGAACAATCGCTTCCAATTGGCAATTCAATTTTCCTGCAAGTTTTTTACCGCTTGACAACAATTCCAAACTTATATCTACTACTTTCCCATTGTCCGTTTCACAAAACACAAATACATTTCCGTCCATTTTATTTTGTTTTATTATTATCCAATTACATGTGAACTTATCAATTCACCAACCATCAAATCGATATCTTCTTGAGAATCGCTCAATACTTTTGCCTCACTGGCTTTCATCACTATACTTTCCACCTTATTGACTTTGGTAGGAGATCCTGCCAATCCGATTTTGGACAACTCTGCTTCGATATCTTCAACATTCCATTCGGGAATGTGCAAATACGGTCTTTGCTCAACCATTTCCTTGATATAATCCTCTTCTCTTGCGAGTTCAGTATTGGTCCTGGCATATTTATACTTCAATAGTTTTTTAGCATTCCTTGATCTGCATTTATCAAAAGTACCATTTACAGTCATCAAAACTGGAATTGGAGCTTTTACTATTTCAATTCCTTTGTCCAAACGCCTTTTTACAGTAATCTCATTATTTCCCAAACCGATTATTTCTTCCACATAAGTCACTTGAGGAAAATTGATTTTTTCAGCAGTTTGTGGTCCGGTTTGAGCCGTATCACCATCAATAGCTTGCACTCCGGCCAATACCATATCGACATCGCCGATTTTCTTGATAGTCATCGCCAGGGTATAACTTGTAGCAAGAGTATCTGCACCACCAAATCTACGATCGGATACCATAAGACCGTAGTCAGCACCTCTGTAATATCCTTCTCTGACTATATCAGCAGCCCTTTTCGGCCCCATTGTCAATACTATTACTTGAGTACCCTCTATCTTGTCTTTGATTTGCAAAGCAAATTCAAGTGCATGCAAATCGTCAGGATTAAAAATCGTAGGCAATATAGCTCTATTAACCGTTCCATCCGGCTTCATTGCATCCGGGCCTACATTCCTTGTATCGGGCACTTGTTTCGCCAAAACTACTATTTTAAGTGGCTTCATTCTATTATTTTTTTTGTTAATCGGACACAAAAATAATATTTTATATCAAGTTTTTTATTTTTAATCATTATAATTTGCAATTTGAAATTAATCTAAGTTTTTTGTACTTCATATTTTGATATTCTGACAAATCCATTTTACGGAGAATTAACCCTATTTTCAATTAGTGGTTTAGGTATTGACAAAAATTACGGGTGAAGTGTGCAAACTTATATACTTATTAATCTCAACAAAATTCGGCTTTTACTTGTTTATATATAACTTTACATTATTTTTGCGGATTATACTATTTTAAGTAATTGCAATATTTGGCATTGTAAAATTAACTATTTTAATTATGAGTAATATACATTCTTTTCACATTCCCGTTATGGGTTTAGGCTATACTGTTGATTCACCGATAAAAGTAGCTCAATACGGAATTGACTCCGTTATTTCTATTGGTGATGACATGCTTTTGGAAAAGATGAGAATGATGTACAGCGAACTATTCGAAGTACCTTACCAAGAAATATCTGACAAAATAGATGATTTCAGGGCTAAGAGAATAACATCATACTTAAATTTGGTTAATGATATTGTAGATAGAAAAATCGAAGAATTAAAAAGTGTAACTGCTGAAAAAACCGAAGAAATAAAAAAGTATTTTAACATGCTTCCGGACACTTCGGAAATAAAGGACGAATTTTTTAGACTAAAGGATAAATACTTAAATTTTAGTGAGTTTTCAGCTTGGATACACGACAATATTTACAAGGGTAGTATCGATGTCAATATTATGACAAAACTCGATAGGGAGTACTACGATAAGAATGGAGAGAAACTCCCTGTAGAATACAATGATGCACATGCAGCTCTAAGAGGATTTGCAGAAAGCAATCTTGAATCGTCTATTGTTTTATCTGCCGGAATGAATCCAAGACTTTACGGTTATATAGGCAAATTTGAAGATTTTTACCCAAATGAAGCAGGATATATAAAAAAGAAAATCGTATTGAAAGTAAGCGATTATCGTTCAGCTTTAATCCAAGGCAAATTTTTAGCAAAAAAAGGCATTTGGATATCCGAATACAGAGTAGAATCGGGTTTGAATTGCGGTGGCCATGCATTTGCTTCTGACGGATACCTGATGGGACCCATTTTAGAAGAGTTTAATAAACACAGGGAAGATTTAGAGGTAGAGGTATTCAAGATATTATCTCAAGCATTGACAAAACAAGGCAAGATAGTACCAAGCAAACCACTTAAGCTAAAACTAACAGCTCAAGGTGGAGTTGGTACGGCAAATGAACACGAATTTCTTCTCGAACACTATAATGTTGATTCCGTGGGTTGGGGTTCGCCATTCTTATTGGCTCCTGATGTAACTACTGTTGACGACACTACATTACAACAACTGATTGACGCAAAAGAGAAAGATATATATTTGAGTGACTTATCTCCTCTCGGTGTTCCCTTCAACAGCTTGAGAGGTGATACAGGAGAAATCGAACGATTGGAAAAAATAGCAAAAGGCAGACCGGGTAGCTCTTGTCCAAAACTGCATTTGAACTTTAATACGGAATTTACTGAAAAACCTATTTGTACTGCTTCCCGCCAATACCAAAGACTTAAACTAAAAGAATTGGATTCAAAGGAATTAAATCCAAAGGAATATAAAAAACAATTTGATGCTATCACCGCAAAATCATGCCTTTGTGTAGGATTAGGGACAGCTGCACTTGTCAAATATGATATTGAAAGGAGAATAGAGGGTGATGCTGTATTGGTTTGTCCCGGACCTAATACCGCATATTTTAATAAGGAGACCAACTTGGAAGAAATGTGCTCCCATATTTATGGCCGGAAAAATATCATGCCTTTCAATAACAGACCCAATATGTTTGTAAAGGAATTAAAGCTTTATATTGATTATCTGAAAGATCAAGTAGAAAAATCCATAGGTAATATGGATAAAAAACAAGAAAAATATCTTAATGCTTTTGTATCTAACCTTAGAGATGGAATTGAATATTACAAGCATCTGTTTAATACCGTAACAGCAAAATTTGACGATACTGTTGAAAATATCAATAAAGGAATAGAATTTCAAGAAAAAAGACTTGATGATATAGAAAAAGATATAACGAGCCTTACCTTGGAATTGGTATAAATCTCTCATGAGAGAACTGATTCCGGTTTTAGCACTCATCCCCGACTCTGCCCTCACAAAGACCCTTGTAAGGGCAGGGTTGTACAGTTCTGCAATAACTTGCCACTTAATCCCCAAAAGGGGAAATTCACATGCAATTTCAAGGCATTGATAAAGTGCGGGTTGATGCACTTCCTTTAGGAGGTTGGGAGGCGAGTATAGCAAAAGCAAGATAGAACTGTCCAGCCCTACTTGTAAGGGAGGAGTGAGGTGGGGTCTAAATAAAAAGTTATGATTTTGGAACGAAATAACGGAATACAAAAGACAAAACTTCTAGAATAAATCTTTCGTCTTCATTTCAACTCCTGTACCGGGCAAATTAGATAAAGTGATTTTTCCATCAACTATAGTATGCGTTTTAGCGATATCATTTTTTAGAAGTAATGCCCCATCCATATCCACATAATCAAGATAAGGTAATAATTGACCAACTGCTGCAATTCCAACCGATGATTCTGTCATACATCCTACCATAGTCTTTAAACCGACTTGCTTAGCCTCAAGAATCATCCGTCTCGCGGGTGTCAATCCTCCTGCTTTTACCAATTTTACATTTATCCCATGAAATCTATTTACACATTTTGGCACGTCATCTTCTGTTCGGCAAGCTTCGTCCGCTATCAATGGCAATTGGCTTTTAGCATAAACTTCTTCCATTCCACTCCAATCTCTTGCTTCAAGCGGTTGTTCTATAAATTCCACCCCAAGTTTTTTTAGCTCAATCGAATTAGCGATAGTTTCCTCGACGTTCCAAGATGCATTTGCATCTATCCTGAACCTTGAATCCGAATATTTCCTCAGTGCTCTTACTATATCAATATCTTTGTCCGTACCTAATTTTATCTTATATAATGGCCAAGGGAATTCACGCATTTTACTAATCATCACATCAATTTTATCAAGACCAATAGTATAATTGGTCATTGGCATATTATCTGTATTCAATCCCCACAATTCATACAATGGTTTGCCTTTGATTTTACCATATAGATCATTAGCTGCAATATCAATAGCGCAATGCAAAAACCTGTTTTTATCCAAAAATTTATTCATATAGTCCCAAAACTCCTCCGGATTCACCAATGGATAATTCTCAATCTCAGATCTTAGCTCTTCAAGTCTCGCTATCATACCTTCAATGGTAAAACCATAATACGAGTTTTCAACTGCTTCTCCATATCCGGTAAAACCATCCTGTTCCAGACTCACAATCAATGTGCGTTGTATCTTATGTGAACTCCTCGCAATACCGAATGTGTGTTTAAGGGTTAAATCAAATGATTTGTACTTCAATACCATATTACTAAATAACTGCGTTTTCCAATAATACCAATTCCTTATTTCCCATATCAAATTCCGCTTCAATACCGACGGGCAAAGTACACATATTCTTTATATGACCAAAAGAAAATCCATAAAAAACAGGAACTCCAAGAGGTTCAAGCCTGTCTTTTAATGTATCCATCAATCGCAGTGTGCCCTCAGTACCGGGTTTTACATCGCAATCATTGAATATACCAAGTAAAATCCCTGCTGATTTTGATATATCGGTAGAATTTATCAATTGGGTCAACATTCTGTCTATGCGATAGGGCTTCTCGCCCACATCTTCGATAAACACTATTTTGTCCTTCAAGTTAAGATTATATTTTGTACCTGATAAGGATGACAGCAAACTAAGGTTTCCTCCTATTAACTCTCCCCGCATTTTACCTTTTACAATAATTGAGGGAATAAATGCAGTATCCTCACTATCTTCATTTTTATAAATTGGAATCCTTAGTTTTTCTTTATTTTCAAATAATACTTTTCTAAATTGCTCCAATGTATAAGGCGTTAATTCCGATGCTCCCACCGGTCCGTGAAAAGTAATCAGTCCGGTACTTACATGAATCGCTTGGAGCAAAGCTGTAATATCACTATATCCTACAATTATTTTGGGATTGTTTTTGATAAGTTTATAGTCCAAATTCTCTATTATCCGGGTCGTGCCATAGCCTCCCCTGACACACCAAATAGCATCGACCTCTTTATCAGCAAACATCTCGTGTATATCATCGATTCGCTCTTTATCAGTTCCTGCCACATAACCGTAACTCTTAAATAAATTCTGAGCATTTTTATAATTCAATCCCAAACTTTCGATATTTTCTATAGTTCTCTCATATGCTTCTTCGCTGAAAGCACTACCCGGAGCGATAAGACCAATTGTGTCTCCTGCCTTAAGTCTCTTTGGTTTAAGTTTTAATGGCTCATTTATCGTATTAGATTTGTCTTCACCTACTTTTAGCGGTACTGAACAAGAGGCAACACCAATACCGGCTCCGGCTAACAATAAACGGTTAAAAGTTTTTCGTTTCATGTGTTTAATTTTTTTTGTTAATAAAAGATGCAAAAAAAAATCTGCACCCATGTAACCGCTTTGCTCTCGCAAGATTTTTTTTATCATACACTTTTGTGTATTTTATGATTAATAAAAATCTTGCTCGTTTCATGTGTTTAATTTTTATATTATACTCATTGTCACATGGAATCTTTGATGATTAAAACAATCATTTCTTTGTGAACTAAAAGCTTATTTCAAGTAAAAGGCCAAAGTCAATGACAAATACGAATTTGAGGTTCCGTCATTAAAGCTATTTTGGCTATGAAACTCTGAAAACCCATCCCATTTATCCCCTATATCAATTCCATATTTTATTATAGGTGCTACAATAATATGTCGTGTTAATTTCATATCAACACCTATTCCGAAATCAAATTTACCGGCGATATTTTTTACACTCACCTTCTCAGGTGCATCTTGAATCTCTCTTGCGACACCAAAAATGCCTGGTGAAAATTGCACAAAAAAACTCTTTTTCAACCAATCATTTCCATTTGAAAACGTCGGGCAATCTCTCTCATAAGTTCTCCTTATAAAGTCAAAAGGATAAACATTTGCATCAAATTCTATTCCTATTACATGCGAAATATACTTAAAGTGTCGATTTACATCATTCAATTTAAAATCAGAATACAAATAATATACACCGGGAGTAAATTCAAGTCTAAAATCTCTTAATCTAAACCAATAATTGATGCCTCCACCAAATGAATATTCAAATATTTTATCCTGATTGTCCGAATACTCATAAATCACATCATTCCAACTTGCAAATTTATTTTTATTTGCAATAAAATCTATACCTATTTGAGATTTCATCACTTGTGAAGAAAAGAAAAGAAATGAAACTAATAAAATCCTTTTATAAAAATGCATAAGCAACAACTTTTTTTATTAATCATACAAGTTCAACTTCAAAATTACAAAAATATTTAACAATTATAGTATAAAAATAGTATCTTCGTACGCACTATTCGCTTTTTTAAAAGACGACATCATATAATTAAATTATTTGAATGAAAAATACAACCGATCTCATTGCGAGGATATTTATAGCTATTATGTTCTATTATGAGGCATTTGATTCCTTTTTGCTATTTAGCCAAACAAAAGAGACGATGACAAAGTACGGTATTACTTGGAAGCAAGATTTGCTTCTGACAAGCATCATTGTATTCCTAATATTAGGGGCGACATTAGTGCTAATAGGATATTATTCCAATATAGGTGCGATATTACTGCTTGCATACATTATTCCATACACTGTTATCTTTTACTCATTTTGGGATGTCCCCAAGGATGTAGTGAGGATACAATTGATAAATTTTATGAAAAATCTGGCTATAATAGGTGGATTACTCCTGCTTATAGTCAACAAACCGGGAAAATACAGTATAAAAAGATTGTTTTATGTAATGAGGCTCCCGGGTTAAAAACAAATTGCAATGAAATACACTTGGATACTATTTGATGCTGACAATACCCTCTTTGATTTCACTCATTCGCAAAGGAATGCATTGAGATATACTTTTGAAGAATTCGGATTGGAATACCACGATGATTTGTTTCCTGTTTTTACACAATTGAATAATAAAATATGGCAGGCTTTTGACGAAAACAAAATCACTCATGATGAAATTAAAACCGAGCGATTCAAGGTTTTATTTGACAATCTTAATATTCAAAATGTAAATTTGGATGACTTCAATACCAAATTTATCAGTAATCTTATCAAATACTCAAAACTTATCGATGGTACAGAGCAATTTCTTCTCTCATTGGCAGGAAATATCAAAATGGCAATTATCACAAATGGAATGAAAGAGGTGCAAAGACCCCGGTTTAACAAATGCAGGATAAAAAATATATTCGATGGTGTATTTATTTCAGGGGAAATGGGACTATCCAAACCCAATAAAGAATACTTTAGATTTGTTCACAAAAAAACAGGGAATTTAGACAAATCTGAATATTTGGTAGTTGGTGATAATAATATTGCAGATGTCAGGGGAGGAAAAAAATACGGATTTGATACATGCTGGTTCAATCCCCATTTATTGGAAAATGACCAACAAGAATTTACCGATTTTGAAATTCAAGATATAAATCAATTGAAAAAAATAATCGAATAAAACACAAGAAAAAATGGAAGTCCTTGGATTAAATATCAAAAATATCATCAGTCTTAAAAACGCCGATATCTATCAGGGAGAAAGTCTAATTCTTCAAGATGTAAATTTGAATATTAAAGAAGCGGAATTTACTTACCTTATCGGCAAAACCGGAAGTGGAAAAAGCAGTTTACTAAAAACCATTTACGGGGAATTACCCTTAAAAAAAGGAACAGGAATTGTTGTCGATCAGGATATAAAAAAATTGACATACGAAAATAAATATATATTCAGACGAAAATTGGGAATGATTTTTCAGCAATTCAATCTCATAAAATCTTGGAATGTACATCAAAATCTGGATTATAGTCTCAGAGCTCTCGATTGGAAAGACAAAGACAAGAGATTATTGCGCATAAAGGAAGTGCTATCGGATATAGGACTATCAAATAAAATCAAAAGCAGTATATTCGAACTGTCAGGAGGTGAACAGCAAAGGGTTGCCATTGCCAGAGCACTTTTAAACTACCCTAAATTGATAGTCGCAGATGAACCGACAGGTAGCCTTGATATGAATTCTGCTGATGAACTGATGTACCTCATTAAAAAAATAGCATATCAGAATCAAACTGCTGTAATATTTGCCACCCACGATATGAGAATTGTCGAAAAATTTCCTGCACTGACTTATCTTTGTAAAGACGGTCATCTACAAAGTATAGATTAAACAAAAAAAGAGTCCGGTTCTCACCGGACTCCTTCATATCATTATTAAAACTCTCTTACTTACTTATCACAATCCTCTTTGTGATAATATCGCTATTTTGCTCTAACATCAGGGTATAAACACCGTTTGGAAGTTGATTGACATTGATTTTCTCAATTGTCCTTCCCCCTTTGGTGTTAAGTTCTTTGGTATATACCTTAATGCCAAGTGCATTTATCAATACAATTTGTCCTTTTTCTCCGGGTAGTGATGTCAAGTTCACAACAAAATTACCATTATTTGGATTAGGATAAACAGCATTTAGTCTCAATCCTGTTTCCTTTCTCTCTATTGTGATTACTCTTGATATAGTATATTTACCATCTCTATCTACTGAACGCAATCTATAGAAAGCTTTAGTTACAGGCTCTTTATCCTTAACCTGATAATCTCTCTTTGATAAGCTATTACCGGAAGCCTCAACTTTTGCCACAACATCCCATTCCTTTCCAATCTCACTTCGCTCGACATAGAACATTGATGTATTAATTTCAGACAATGTTGACCAATTTAATACATTCGCATCCTTATCAGCATAACCTGTAAATGATAACAACTCAATAGGTATAGATTTACCGGCAGAACCGGATCCTGCACCACCACCTGAAAATCCTGCAACATTAAATTCAGCATAATTTTCAGTTCCAAATGTACCGTCAACCCATGTATTGATACCCGCTGCAGCACCATGTTGAATCAACTCATAATCACCTTGAGCAATTCCACCGGGACTAATATTGAACGGATCTTCACCTGAAGTAACCTTATAGAAATCCATTCCATTTTTACCTGTCAATGCAGTACCACCATTATTAGTTAGTACAGTATTTACTGCATCAAATTCATCATCAGTATAATAAAATCTTACTCCTACATCTGAACTAGGTTGAGTAGAAGCATTTACATTCCATTTTCTTTTCATAAATGCAGCTCCTGTTTCCCCTGCAACACTAGGGAATCCATCAGCATCATTAGCAAACCATTGAGCATCTGTAGCACCGTCAGGATCAACTGTCACATCCGTAATCACTGCACCTGAAGACCCAAGCTTCAAGGAAAGAAGGATATTTGTACCATCATAAAAGTGTGTCCAATCTCCATCAATACAACTTGCAGTTGAAGTAGTAGATGTAGATGCTGCAGGCAATACGACAAGGTTATTAGGACATATCTTTTTTATTTGAATTTGAAATTCACCATCCTTATCATTATAACCGTCAACTTGAACATAATAAGTATTTCCAGCAGTCAAACCGTAAACCTGCGCTATTGAATTCCAGCCATACTGACCGGCATCGCCGCTATCCTCATCGCAACCTTTTTCTGTCAAAGTTGCCATATCATTACAATCACCAACTTCATATATTGCAATATGTGTATCATTAAGAGGAGTATCAAAATCAGTGGTTACTTCCACACTACCTGTATTAGGAGCTACAAATGAAAACCATACAGACTCCATTGTAGTTGTACCATACCAACAACTACCGTTAGGTTCACCGGTCTCACCTGTAGAACTGGTATTTGTATAAGTAGCAGGTGCTGCATCAACTGTAAGTGCGATAGCATTACAAAGCATATCATTTGCAGGAGGTGGAGGAGATGTCGTGAATGTATGAGGACCTTCCCATACTGATTGTGAACCAGCTCCACAATCTGCTCTCACATACCAATCGTAAGAAGTATTTGCTGTTAAATTATCATATTTATAAGGTTTTGTTACACCCATTTTAGTAGGTGTTCCCGTTGGTGCAAATCCGTTAGCTCCTAATTCAATATCCCAAGTAGTAGCTGTACCGTTTTCCGTCCAATCGAGATCCGCTGAAGTAGCAGTAATGTTTGATTCTGTTTGTCCGGACGGCTTTGGACAAGCACCGACATCTTCCAAACATATATCAAATGAACCTGCAGCTGATGCACCGTCAAACCATAAAAGCATATAATAGGTAGTACCTCCTGTCAAGCCTGTAATGTTACTTAAAGTAGCAGGATTATCTTGACATGTTCCGGCAACTTCTGCCCCACCACAAGCATCAAATATTGTTATACCCGGATTTCCGGTTGCAGTTCCTGCTGTATAATTCACAACAACTTCACCGGTAGCAGGGGCAACAAATGAATACCATACACCAATATTCTCCCCCGAATTATCACAACTTGTATTTCCATCGGCAGTAGCTGAAGTTGCATCTGTTGTCACCTGATTTGTCGGACAATCCCCAGGATTACCAACTGTAAGTGCAATAGCTCCTGAGCAATCATCATTAGCAGGTGGTTGAGGAGGAGTACCGACACAAACATCAAAAGTAGTATTTTGACCTCCGGTAGATGTCCATGTATAAACTCTGATAAAATAAGTATTTCCTATTGTAAGACCAGATACTGTTTGTGAATTAGGATCACTGCAAGTACCCGAGACTAATGTAAGCCCTCCGGGACATGTACCTTCCCAAACTGAATGATAAAGATCAGTTGTAGAACCTGCAGCATTCAACAATTCGATTTTATGTTCTGTTGCTGTTGCCACAAACTTAAACCAGACATCATCATCTTCAGTACCGCCACATGCAGAAGCATCTTCCGGAGACTGTGTTGCTCCTTCCACAGTACCATTAGTCGTACTTCCACAATTCAAATCACTATTAACAGTAAGCATATATGCTCCGTCACAATCATCATTAGCGGGAGGAGGAACTAACGTAAATGTATGAGGACCTACCCAATTAGAATAGCTTCCACCACCACAATCTGCTCTTACATACCAATCATAAGTTGTATTGGCAGTTAAACCACCATAAGTATATGGATTTGTAACACCGGATTGAGTTGGTGTACCTGTAGGTGAAAAACCGGTTGTCCCTAATTCAATATCCCAAGAACTTGCAGTACCGTTTTCTTGCCAACTCAAATCCACAGTTGTTGCTGTCATATTGGATTCTGCTTGTGATGATGGAGAGGGGCAAGCAGGTATAGGTTCATAATTAAAATCATCAATATATATAGTTCTATATGTTCCACCTAAACCATGTTTAAAGGCAATATATGTGTCAGAACCTGTATAAGTGCTAAAACTTACGGTATATTCCTCAAATGATGAAGTTAAAGTCAATGTAGTGAAAGAAGTAAAAGTACTTTGATCACTTGGATCTGACATTGTACCTATTATTAAATCATATCCATTTCCTCTAGCATAAAATCTAATTTGGTTAGCTTGCGAAGTTAAATCACTAAATTCCGGTGTAATCAATAGTAAAGTTGCAGCATTATCACTTGAATTGTACAATCTCGCACCGTTTGGTGCTGAGTTATTCGTTGTTGTTGTTTCAACTGCTGCATAAGTAGAAGTAGCATCAACAATTTTTGACCAACATAACGGCAAATCAGGAGTTGAAACGGCATCAAAATTTTCAGAGTATGTTGCAGTAAATGCATTACACAAAGTAGTAAAAGTATAAGGGCCAACCCATCCACTAACATCTGAATTGTCAGCACCACAATCTGCTCTTACATAATAATCATAAGTTGTTGCAGCATTACCCCCTGACCAAGTATATGGATTTGTGGTTACATCATCATCAGTAGGGGTACCGGTTGGAGTAAATCCTGTAGTTCCAATTTCTAAATCCCAATGTATTGAAGAACCGTTCTCTGTCCATCCAAGATCCGCACCGGATGTTGTTTCATTTGTTACTGTCAAGTCTGATGGGGCAGGGCAAGATTGAGCAATACCTCCTAAAACAATATTAGCAATGTATCCTTTCAAATTCCCATCTGGAGGACTCGTAGGGTCTGGATTATTACTATCGCTATGAAACTCCAAGCCTCTGAAACTAGAGACAGAACTACAATAGAAATCATCACCGCTTCCATTGTATCCGGATGCATTTTCATCAACTGCAATAATAAGATTGTCTGTATTGTTGTATGTAAAATCAGTAATATCTACAACAACCTTATCATTTGCATCTACAGTAACCGTTCCTGAAAAAACTTGTGTCAATGTCGAAACATCTACCCAATCAGACACAGAAGCAAATTCCGTTTTTGTAGTGTGGCCGATATATACAGTCCAATCATTTGAACTGGAAATGGAATTACCTGCAAAATCCCACGTGAGTGTTGTAATATCTCCTGATGCTCCAATTTCAGATTGGAGATAAATAACTTGAGAATAAGAATAGCCAAAATATGGCTCAATTGGTAATCCTTGATCAGTTGCTGTTTCAGTGCCAATCGTTACCTGCGCATCCACCTGCCAACTTAATGCAAAGAATGCAAAAAACAAAAATAGTAATAATTTTTTCATAATAGTTTGGTTTTAATAAATATTAATACAAATACTTTAAGACTTCTCCAAGGCGTAAACCATAACAGCTGTTGCTCTGTATTAATAACAAACACAATAATCCTTGATTTCGTCTTTAAGTAAGTTTTTCGGAGCA
Source organism: Saprospiraceae bacterium (assembly GCA_027008645.1). Classification (GTDB taxonomy): domain Bacteria; phylum Bacteroidota; class Bacteroidia; order Chitinophagales; family Saprospiraceae; genus JADJGA01. Next base: position 23,702 of record JALVEE010000067.1, on the reverse strand, counting down.
CAATTTGAAAATAATTATCCTAAATTAAAAAAAAATTAACACTTTTTATAAAACAAAATATTTTATACAGTATTTTATTTTTTGCTTTTAAATCTAATATATTTTTTGATTCTTATTTTTTACATATTTCCAGTTTTATATTTGTATTATATTTTTTTATAATATGATATTTTTTTAACTTTTTCAAATTTCAAGATAATAGCTGAATACACAAATTTACTAACAGATTAGTAGATTTCACTAAGCGATATTGACTATCCGGAATGATTATCTTAACCATTTTAGGCGCATAAATCAATAAAGTTAATACATATTAAATTTGGCATCAAAAATGCGATAATTTGGATATACTTCAAAAAGGTGCATTTCATTTTTTCACTTTTTTGTAAGAAGTTTTGTTGATGTGGGCAACATAGCGTACCTACGGCACGCATCTTAGTTGGTATAGATTATTTTACCCATGTTTTGTGCCTAGCGGCACATTGCTGTAGTTTATTAGGAGTAAAACGGATTAACTCCAATTATTCACCATTTTAATTTATAAATTGGGTTATGTTCTTGAGAATACACGTGTTATGTTCGAAATAACAAAAAAAATTAATACCCCAAAATTGGGGTAATGTTTGCTTCTATCTGTAAATATCACTATAAACTTTGGACTCAGAGAGAAGTAAAAATTAAAATTGCCACGAAAACAAAAAACACTTTACTCATTTTATTTGTTTTAGTTAAGTATCATTTATTCATAGACGAAATATTTTATTTAGTGCCTGTACGAAAACAGACACTATTAACTTACTCAATTTATAACGAATAGCCAGTTCAATTATTATTCCACAATATAAACTGCTCCCGCATTATTTTCGGAATTATTAGATTGATCTCCATTTATGCCGGTAGCATTAGAATCTTCCTGTTGTGCTGACACAACCAGGATATCTCCATTTAATGTTAACGACACTTCATGTCCAAACTTATCACTTGAATCAGAGTTAGATGCTTTTACATATGATTTTTGAGACCAAGTAACTCCATTCCTATCAAATACGTAAACTGCCCCGCAAGTATTATTAGAATTATCTGATTGATCTCCACCTATCCCTTGAGCATTAGACTCCTCATTCCATGAACCAACTGCTAATCTCAACCCATCCGGAGATAAACAAACGCTATGACCAAAATTGTCTCCACCATCCGGATTAGAAGCTTTAATATACGCCTCTTCTGACCAAACACCACCTGATCTAAAATACACATATGCAGCGCCTGAATCATTAGATCCAGATCCACCAGTGTTCTTAGCTCCATTTATACCAGATGAGGGAGAGTCATCATTTTGCGCTCCAATTGCCAATCTAGTTCCATCATTATTTAAACTTACACTATTCCCAAAATGATATGTACCATCTCCATAACCACAAATTCTGACATCTTGATTCCAACCGGAGGCATCTTTAAAAACATACACATATCCATTATCAGCAAATCCACAGTCTTCTTTTATTGCACCTACTGCAAAACTCAAACCATCACCTGAGAATGATACACTTTCTCCAAAAGCACCATTTATCTCAGGGATTTGTGATTTAAAATAGCCTATTTGAGACCACACTCCTCCTGTTCTTTCAAACAAATAAACAGCTCCTGAATTAGACATTGAATTATCATTTTGATCACCATCTATTCCGGTAGCATTTGAATCTTCTTTTATTGCACTCACTACTACCCTGTCACCACTGGAACTCATACTAACACTATGTCCAAATTCATCACCGGATTCTGTATTTGAAGACTTGATATATGCTTCTTGCGTCCAATTAGACCCTGTTCTTACATATATATATACAGCTCCTGAATTAGGCATTGAATTATCATTTTGATCCCCATCAATTCCAGTAGCATTTGAATCTTCCTTATGTGCACTAACCACTAAACGACTTCCATCAGAAGAAATGGCTAAATCTTTTCCAAATTCATCAGAAGCTCCTGTATTAGAAGCTTTGATAAAAGCTTCTTGAGTCCAAACAGATCCAAGCCTATGAAATAGATATACTGCTCCTGATTGATTGGCTCCTGTGTTTGAATCGCTGCCGTTTATACCCGTTGAAGACGAACTCTCTTTATACGCACCAACTGCCAAATACATACCATCCTCGGAGATTGCCAAACTACTACCAAAATAATCTTGACCTGTAGTATTAGATGCTTTCACATAATTAGATATTCCATTGTAAATAATATCAAATAAATTCAACTGTGGATTTCCGGCATCATCAATTTCAACACAGACCCAACTTCCTGCCATTCTGTAGCAAACTGCATCTCTTGAAATATCATAAACAGCAGTACCATCAACCGCCGGATCACCTCCGGGTGTTCTTACATTTTCAATTCTTGATACACGTGGTAAGACAAGCCCTGTAGTGGATGATACAATATCCAACTGTCCCTCGGGATTTATTGTTCCGATTCCTACTTGAGCAAATAATTGTGAGAAAAACAAAATGAATAAAATAGTTAGTCTTGCTTTCATAATATTTATTTTTTTGATTATTTTGCAAAACTATTACAATAAATATTTTCATTTCACACCCAAACGGGTGAAAAACTTAAATTGATACTATCTATTCTCCTCCAACCATTCCCGAGCATTTACAAATGCCTCAATCCAAGGACTCACTTTATCACCGCACCGTTTTTCATCGTAGTGAGCCCATTGCCATGGAAAAATCGCTCTTTCCAAGTGTGGCATCATCGCAAGGTGACGTCCGTCTTTGGAGCATATCGCAGCGGCATCAAATTGTGAACCATTTGGATTTCCGGGATACGAATCATTGGAGTACTTCATCGGTATAATAAAATCGCTTTCATTCTTTGATGGGAATGCAAATTTCCCTTCACCATGTGCTACCCAGACCCCTAATTTACTGCCGGCCAAAGAATCAAGCATAATCGAGCCTGTCTCTGCTATATCAACTGTTAAAAACGCAGATTCAAATTTACCTGAATCATTGTGCAATAATCTCGGACCTTTACCAATTTCCGGATAAATAAGATCGAGTTCCCCCATCAATTGACAACCATTGCACACTCCGAGACTCATTGTATCCTCTCTTTGATAAAATTTCTTTATAGCCCTATTGGCTTTGTCATTGTATAAAAATGCTCCTGCCCAACCTTTTGCCGAACCCAATACATCGGAATTGGAAAATCCCCCGGGAAATACTATCATTTGGATATCTTCAAGCGTTTCTCTCCCACTAACAAGGTCTGTCATATGCACATCCTTGACATCAAAACCCGCCAAATACAAGGCATAAGCCATTTCCCTGTCGCCATTAATCCCCTTTTCGCGTATAATCGCAGCCTTTACTTTTTCGCCGGTATCACTATGGCTGTATTTGCTGTAAGTTCCTTCAAAACTCACAGGAAATTCAAATTTCAATTTTTGGGTTTTATAATTCTTATATCTCTCTTTTGCCAATTTTTCAGGTGTTTGCTTTGAATCAAGCAAAAAAGATGTTTTATACCAATAATCTCTGTATTCCTCTATATTGAAAGAATAAATAGACTCATTGTTTTTGATAGTAACAGTATCTGAACTCACAACATCGCCGATTTGAGCATATTTTATATTGTTCTCGTCCAATATCTCCATTACTTTCTCTACATCTTTCACTTGAACAAAAACACCACTATTTTCACTAAACAAAAATGAAACAATATCTTTTACACCAAGTCCGGTTATATCCAAATCCAGCCCCATTTTATCAGATGAAAAAGTCATTTCGAGTAGTGAAGTAATCCGTCCTCCCGTGCTAACATCGTGCCCAGCAAGGATTAATCCCTTATCAATAAGCTCTTGTAATGTCTCAAATGCACGAACAAAATAACTCGCAGATTTAATTGAGGGCGGATTATTCCCCAATTTACCTATCAATATAGAAAAAGCACTTGCATCTATTGTCTCTTCCCAATCCGAAAAATCAATAAGTAATAATTGGGAGTCCAAAACATTTTTCAAAACGGGTTTTACCGCCTTATCAAAGTCTTTAACTTCAGCCACAGCAGAGACTATGACAGTTCCCGGAGCATACACCACATCTCCATCCGGATACTTTTGCTTCATTGACATACTGTCCTTTCCGGTTGGAATATTTATCCCAAGCTCAATAGCAAAATCACTTATCGCTTTGACAGCAGAATACAGCCTGGCGTCTTCTCCGGGATTCTTTGCAGGCCACATCCAATTTGCGCTTAATGATATACCCTTGATACCGTCTTGGAGTGGAGCCCAAACTATATTTGTCAAAGCCTCAGCGACTGACATTATAGATCCTGTTTTAGAGTCCAACAAGCCCATAACCGAGGCATGTCCTATTGCATTGGCGATTCCTTTATTCCCGACAAAATCCATTGCAGTAATACTCAGATTATTCAATGGCAGATGCAAAATACCGGCATTTTGCTGCATAGCTACCTTCCCTGTCACTGATCTATCTACCTTGTTAGTCAACCAATCCTTGCAAGCGACAGATTCCATTTGCAAAATAGATTTGGTATATTCGTACACTTTATCAATATCATAAACAGGATTTTCAAATTCATTATAAATAGTATCATCTTTCAAGACAGATTTTGGAGGATTGCCAAACAAATCCAATAAATCCAAGTCAAAAGGTGTTCCATCTTGTGTATCGTCAATAAATTGCAATCTCATATCTCCTGTAGCTTCCCCCACAACATACATCGGAGCTCTTTCTCTGCCTGATATTTTTTCCAACAAGTCTATATCCCTATCTTTTAACAACAATCCCATTCTTTCCTGTGATTCGTTGCCCAGAATCTCTTTAGAGGATAGGGTCTCATCTCCAATAGGCAATTTTCTTATATCGATTTTTCCTCCCGATGTCTCTACCAATTCGGACAATGAATTCAGATGTCCTCCTGCACCGTGATCATGTATAGATATTATCGGATTTTTATCCATTTCCGATAGTGCTCTAATAGCGTTAAAAACTCTTTTTTGCATCTCCGGATTGGATCTTTGTACAGCATTCAATTCGATAGCATTGTCATATTCTCCGGTGGCAACTGATGATACTGCACCACCTCCCATACCTATACGGTAATTATCTCCTCCCATTACAATCACTTTATCTCCTTTGGATGCATCGTCTTTATGGCTATCTGCTGCTTTAGCATACCCTACTCCACCGGCGAGCATTATGACTTTATCGTACCCGTAATGCTTATCTCCATTGGCGTATTCAAATGTCAATACACTTCCGTTTATCAAAGGTTGTCCAAATTTATTACCAAAATCACTGGCTCCATTCGAAGCTTTTATGAGCAATTCTACCGGATTTTGATAAAGCCAATTTCTGGCTTTTGTGTGTTTCTCCCATCCTCTATCCTCTTCCAATCTTGTGTAAGGAGTCATATATACTGCGCTTCCCGTCATAGGAAAACTACCCTTGCCTCCTGCCATTCTATCCCTTATTTCTCCTCCTGATCCTGTTGCTGCTCCGTTAAAAGGTTCAACTGTAGTGGGGAAATTGTGGGTTTCAGCTTTGAGTGAAATTATAGTTTGTATTTCTTTTTCATTGAAAAAATCGGGTTTTTCGGGGCTTTTGGGTGCAAATTGGATTGCTTTTGGACCTTCGACAAAGGCTACATTGTCCGAATATGCAGAAACAATCCTATTATGATTAAGATTTGATGTCTTGCGTATCAATTGGAATAAGGTCAGCTCCTGTTCTACTCCATCAATTACAAAGACGCCATTAAATATTTTGTGCCTGCAATGCTCGGAGTTTACTTGTGAAAACCCAAATACTTCAGTATCTGTCAATTTCCTGCCGATTCTTTTACTCAAACCATTGAGGTACTCAATTTCTTCTTGAGAAAGTGCGAGTCCTTCTTTTTGATTATAACTTTCAATATCTTCGATATATACAATAGGTTCAGCTTTTTTATCAATAGTCAATGTATGCTCGTCAATAAAATCATATTTTTGACTAATCATCGGATCAAATACTGAGGAGTCTGATGCCGGATAAAAGACTTCGATACGTTCAATACCGCTTATTCCCATATTATTAGTAATCTCAACGGCATTGGTACTCCAAGGAGTAATCATCTCTTTTCGTGGGCCGATAAATTTACCTGTCAATGAACTATCCTCTAATACTTTTTTCCCATTAAAAAGCCAAACCAGTTTACCAATATCCTCAGAGTTAAGTCTATTGTCTGTTTTTACAAAATAAATCAATTTTTTCTTGTCTCCAAAAAGATAATTCATACTTAATATTTTAATAAATTATATTAAAAAAGGGGCGACAAAGCCCCTTTAATTTTTATGATACTTTAGGAAAAAGCGGAAACTTTTCCATATAATTATTGACTTCGGTTTTTATCGCTTTGATTTTATTTTCATTATCCTTATTCATTATCACTTCATCAATCCATTCTACCAATTGTAGTATATCTTTCTCAACCAATCCACGCGATGTCATTGCAGGAGTACCAATTCTCATTCCTGAAGTAACAAAAGGACTTTGGTCATCAAAGGGAACCATATTTTTATTTACGGTAATATCAGCTTTTATCAGTGCATTTTCGGCATCTTTGCCCGTGATATTCTTTGTTCTCAAATCAATTAACATCAAGTGATTGTCTGTTCCTCCGGAAATTATATTGTATCCTTTATCCACAAATGCGCCGGCCATAACTTGAGCATTTTTTATCACCTGATCTATATATTTTCTATAACTATCTGTCAATGCCTCTGCAAAAGCAACTGCTTTGGCTGCGATAACATGTTCCAATGGACCTCCTTGCATACCGGGAAACACAGCACTCTTCAATATCAATGACATTTTTTTTGGATTCCCTTTTTTTGTCAATTCTCCCCAAGGGTTGTCAAAATTCTGCCCCATCATTATTACTCCTCCTCTGGGTCCCCGCAATGTCTTATGTGTTGTTGAAGTAACTATATGCGCATAAGGCAGCGGATCATTTAGCTTTTTCATTGCGATAAGTCCGGCAGGATGTGCAATATCTGCCAAAAGCAATGCACCTACTTCATCGGCAATCTCTCTAAATCGTTTGAAATCCCAATCCCGGGAATATGCAGATGCTCCGGCTATAATCAATTTGGGTTTTTCTTTTCTAGCTTTCTCTGCTACTTTATCCATATCAATAATACCGGTCTCTTTCTCTACTCCATAAAAAGTAGCTCTAAAATATTTCCCTGAAAAATTAACAGGAGAACCATGTGACAAATGTCCCCCGTGAGACAAATCAAAACCTAAAACGGTATCTCCCGGTTTCAACACAGCTAAAAAGACGGCAGCATTGGCTTGTGCCCCTGAATGTGGTTGTACATTAGCAAATGAAGCCCCAAATAATTCCTTCAATCTATCGATAGCCAATTGCTCAATCTCATCAACAATTTCACATCCCCCATAATATCTTTTTCCCGGATACCCTTCGGCGTATTTATTGGTCAGTACACTGCCCATTGCAGTCAATACATTTTCGCTCACAAAGTTTTCGGAAGCTATCAATTCAGCGCCTGTTCTTTGTCTTTTATTCTCTTTTCTTATTAAATCAAATACAATATCTCTCATGAGTACAATTTTAAGGGCAAAAATAATAATAAGTATGAAACAAAGAAGTCTTTATACATTTATTTATTAATGTTCTTGCATCAATTTAAATATATTCTATACAAAAAAAGCCCCTTCAAAATGAAGAGGCTTAAATTTTTTAAATCTAATGTACAATTGGGATTATCTATTAATCACTCTAAATTCTGTACGCCTGTTTACCAAATGCTCTTGCTCTGTACATTGTACGCCATTGGAGCATCTGTTCTTCAATCTTGTCTCTCCATATCCTTTTGCAATTAATTGGTTAGGATTGATTCCTTTTGAGATCAAATAAGTCCTCACGGCATTAGCTCTTCTATCAGACAAATCTTGATTAAAAGAATCAGAACCTCTTGAATCTGTATGTGAAGCCAATTCGACAGTTACGCCGGTTTTCAACAATGGCAACAATCTTGAATCAATTATTTGTTTTGCTCCTCTTGTCAAGGTAGCACTATTAAGATTCCAGTTAATTGGTAGTGGATTGTATTCTACAAGCTCACATTTAATTTCTTTCCATTGTACGGTAAATCCTTCAGGACTTACTGTATTAGTTTTTGTGATATTAATAACTTTTGCATCAACCGGAGTTTCGGTAAGCGATGCATCACTGGCTAAAGTTTTATAAGTTCTTGTAACCATTTTTTCAGGAATCATACTTTCAGTTGCTCCGGCATCGGTAGCCAACTTCTTATATTTCCAATCTTTATACACGGGAGCGACAGCTCTTTCTTCAACTCTTGCCTCGGAAACAAGTTTTTGCCAAGTTCTTGTTTTATATTTAGCGGGAACATCGGTATATTCGACTCTTGCAGGTTGATCAACGATTTTCTTTGTATAAGTTTTGTAAACCGCATCAACTTTTACTGCCTTAACACAGTCATCTCCTTTTTGCATCCAACCGTCTTCACATCCTACTCTTACACTTTTTGTGACAGTTCGATATTGAGCAGGCACTTCAACCAAACACCAGATCATACAGTCACTAGGATCGGCGGACAAACAATTGTCACCTGATTTTTTCTTGACCCACTTAGTACTTGCAGGTACTGTTTCAATTGTTTCTGTCTCAGTTCTATATTGAGCAGGTTTCTTTTGGTAAGTAGTATAAGCAGGCTTAACCATTAATTGGAATGATTCTGTTTTATAAGTTGCAGGAATAACTCTTGCAATTTTATAAGCCTCTTGCACCATTTGTTGCTCGGACTGAGTCTCAAATTTAGCGGGAACTACTGTTAATACTTTATACCCCTCTTTTGACAAAACGCTTTTGCTGGCAGTCTCAAATGTTGCTGATGTAGCAGAATAAGCCTTAGCTCCTTCTTTTGCCAATATTTTTTCTGATGCGGAAGCAAAAGTAGCGGGAGTAATATTTACTCTTGAAGATGCTTCCCTAATAGTTACTGGTACTGATATTGTTTCGATTTTTGCAGGAATCAAACATTTAGCATAACATTTTCCTGCTTGAGGATTCGTTAAATCCGGTCCCGGTTGTGCGAATGACAAAATTCGCCATAAATACGAGGGATACGGTTAATAAAGTTGTGATTTTTTTCATAATCAGGCTGATTTTTATTTAAAAGAATAATTTGTTCAAAGTTAAATAATATATTTGGAATACACAAAATTTATTGGAATGTATTTTATTTTTCCTCCTTTTAGAGCATTTAATCAATAATATTTCCAAAAAAGAGACTCTTTCCCAAAAGAAAAGAGCCTCAATTATTTCACAACATAAAGTCAATAAATTATTGCTTAATACCTAATGCTTTCAATGTTTCGAAGTCAAGATTTCCAACAGGTAATCCTTCAGCTTTTTGGAATTTGATCAAAGCATCTTTTGTAGCTCTACCAAACACATTGTCAGCTCCGGCAGCACCTACATTGTATCCTCTTGCAATCAACGCTCTTTGTACTTGAGCAATCAATCTAGGAGTAACGTCAGCTTGACATACAACTTCTCTCCACTCCTCTGTAAATCCACCTGCGCTAACCAAGTTTCTCTTAGAAACGTTAATCACTTTCTCAGGAATAGTTGATTCTGTCAATGTAGCATCGTTAGCCAAAGTTTTGTAGGTTCTTGTAACCATCTTCTCAGGAATCATACTTTCAGTTGCTCCGGCATCGGCAGCCAACTTCTTATATTTCCAATCTTCATAAACAGGTGCAACAGTTCTTTCTTCAACTCTCGCATCAGAAACAAGCTTTTGCCAAGTTCTTGTTTTATACTTAGCAGGAACATCTGTATATTCAACTCTTGCAGGTTGATCTACAACTTTCTTTGTATAAGACTTATAAACCGCGTCAACTTTTACAGCCTTTACACAGTCGTCTCCTTTTTGCATCCATCCGTCTTCACATCCAACTCTTACACTTTTAGTTATAGTTCTGTATTGAGCAGGTACTTCAACCAAACACCAGATCATACAGTCGCTTGGGTCAGCAGACAAACAGTTGTCTTTTGATTTTTTCTTAACCCACTTGGTACTTGCAGGTACAGTTTCTATTGTTTCTGTCTCTGTTCTGTATTGAGCAGGCTTCTTTTGATAAGTAGTATAAGCAGGCTTAACCATTAATTGGAATGATTCTGTTTTATAAGTTGCAGGAATAACTCTTGCAATCTTATAAGCCTCTTGTACTAATTCTTGCTCAGATTGAGTTTCAAATTTAGCAGGAACTACTGTTAATACTTTGTAGCCATCTTTTTTCAACAAGCTTTTACTTGCTGTTTCGAAAGTAGCTGAAGTAGCTGAATAAGCTTTAGCTCCTTCTTTCGCCAATATTTGCTCAGATGCAGAAGCAAATGTAGCAGGCGAAATATTAACCTTCATTGAAGCTTCTCTAATTACAACTGGAACAGATACTGTTTCATACTTTGCAGGAATCAAACATTTAGCATAACATTTTCCTGACTCAGGGTTTTTTAAGTCTGCGCCCGGTTGAGCAAATGACACAAATGCCATCAACATAAACGCAACAGATAAAAGTAAATTCATTTTTTTCATAATCAAGTTGATTTTGTTAAAATTAATTAATAATAAAGTTTAATATAGATTTTGCAAAATTAAGCATATTCAGGAAACAAAACAAAATATTTAACACTTTTTGAACTATATGATGTCATTGGGGCAAATTCACTTAATTTAATAGTATCGCCTGATTTCAGTAAAAATTCGATTTCGTCTTGTTTTTCACTATATGACTCATTTGACACTTCCCCCGTAAACACCAGCCTTTTAAGCACATTTTTGTTAAATCTATATCTTTTTTCAACATTAAGACGTATCGATTCTAAGTAGTCACTATTTATTTTAACATTTTTTAACAAAATTTTTAAAAGTTGTCTTTTTATTAGTCCATTTGACATAAAACTAACAAATGAATCTCCGGAATCCATTAAATTTTTTATCGCATATAATATATCGGAGTCATCCAATTTAATAAAATATTCCAATTGTCTATCAACATTATTTTCTGCTATTATTCTTTGCAATGACAATGGCAATGACGATTTATCCATATTCCCCGCTTCATTAATTATATAGTCGAATAGATGATAAATCATATTTTCAGCAGATAAGGATGTTTTGTGCAAATAAACCTGCCAATACATAATTTTTCGTGCGACTAAAAACTTCTCTATTGAATAAATAGCTTTTTCTTCGACTACAAGCTTATCATCTACTACATTCAACATAGCAATAATCCTGTCATACCCAATCACCCCCTCTGCAACTCCCGTATAAAAACTATCTCTTGTAAGATAATCCAATCTATCAACATCGAGTTGTCCGGAGATAAGCTGCTTAAAAAACTTTCGAGGATACTTATCCCTAAATATATCTATTGCCAGACCCAATTCGCCTCCAAACTCAACATTCAGCTTCTCCATTATTTTAAGGGTTATCTCTTCGTGTCCAATCGAGATAAATATACCTTCCAATGCATGAGAAAAAGGTCCATGTCCGATATCGTGCAGCAAGATAGCGATACTCACTGCCTTATATTCCTCATCGCTGATCTTGACTCCTTTCCATTTGAGAGACTCAATACTCTTTTTCATCAAGTACAATGCTCCCAAGCTATGCTGAAAACGCGTATGAACAGCTCCGGGATAAATATAATCCGAGAGCCCCATCTGTTTAATCCTCCTCAACCTTTGGAAATACGGATGATCAATTAGTTTGTAAATAATCTCATGATCAAACCCGATTAAACCATACAAAGGGTCATTAAAAATTTTCTTTTTTTTCATATTAAAATATAATCTTAACAAATATCGTTAAGTTTATTGTTCTCACAAAATTTTTAAATAAATAAAAAATAATGAGTAGTATAAAAATATTATGGGTGGATGATGAAATAGAAACTTTAAAGCCACAATTATTCTTCCTAAATAAAAAAGGTTACGAAGTAGAATCTGTCAGCAATGGCTATGACGCATTGGAAATAATCAAAAATGATGACCAAATAGATATAATATTCTTAGATGAATCAATGCCGGGTTTAACAGGACTGGAAACATTGAGCAAGATAAAAGAAATCAGACCTATTGTCCCTGTTGTTATGATTACAAAAAACGAAGCGGAAAATATCATGGAAGAAGCCATTGGCTCTCAAATCGACGATTATCTGATTAAGCCTGTTAACCCTAATCAAATACTCCTTAGTTTAAAAAAAATAATCGACAATCACAGATTGGTTCGTGAAAAAACAACTTCTGAATACCAGCAAGAATTCAGGGATATAATTATGAAAATAGGTAGCGGACTTAAATATGACGAATGGATTGAGACGTATCTGCAATTGATCAAATGGGAACTGAAGTTGGATCACAGCGATATAAGCGAAATGGCGGATATACTATCAATGCAAAAAAATCAAGCCAATGCCGAGTTTTCTAAATTTATATCAAAAAATTATTACGATTGGCACAACTCAGAGGATAATAAACCTGTACTGTCACATGAATTGATGAGTAAATTTGTATTTCCAAAAATAAAAAACGACACACCGACAGTCATGATTCTTTTGGACAATCTCAGATTTGACCAATGGAAAGTATTCGAACCTCTTGTTTTGAAATATTTTATCAAAGAAAGCGAAGATGCTTTTTTCAGTATCCTGCCAACCACAACCCAATATAGCAGGAATGCAATTTTTTCAGGACTAACACCTTATGATATAGACAGACTGTATCCGGATTGGTGGGTAAATGATTTTGAAGATGGTGGAAAAAACAATCATGAAGAAGATTTGCTCAATGAACAAATAAAGAGAAAGTTCAGAAAAGATGTAAAGGTTCAGTATGCAAAAATACTAAATACCAAATCCGCCAAACAAGTTCTTGACAATGCAAGTAATATCTTGAATTATGACTTGACTGTTTTGGTATATAATTTTATTGATATGTTATCACACGCGAGGACAGAAATGGATGTTTTAAAAGCATTGGCCAGTGACGAAAAAGCATATCGCTCTCTTGCACTGTCTTGGTTTAAAAACTCTCCTTTATATCAAACCTTGGAATACCTTAGTACGAAAAATGTAAAAGTCATAATAACAACCGACCACGGTACAATAAGGGTAAAAACTCCTTCTAAAGTAATCGGAGACAAAAATACAACCACAAATTTGAGGTATAAAATGGGAAAAAACATTCAGTTCAATCAAAAAGATGTTTTCCTTATAGACAAACCTGAGAAAGTGGGGCTACCAAGACCCAATGTAAGCACAAGGTATATATTTGCAAAAGAGGATATTTATTTCCTGTACCCAAATAATTACAATTATTATAACAGATTGTACAATGACACGTTCCAGCATGGTGGTATATCTATGGAAGAAATAATATGTCCGGTAATCACATTAAGACCAAGATAAGGTTTCTATCTTTTGTAAATATTTCTATTATAGGATTTACGCAAGCGGCGGAGTGCTCTTTCTTTTACTTGCCTCACTCTTTCGCGTGTCAGTCCGATTTTTTCTGATATTTCTTCCAAATTCAGCTCAGGTCTTCCGTCCAAGCCAAAATAATCTTTGAGAATCTCTTTTTCCCTGAGACTCAAAACAGAAAGACTTGAGAGGATATCAATCGATACTGATTCCAACAACAATTCTTCATCAGTATGTTTATAATCTTTATTCACGAAAATATCTATCATAGTCGTATCACTATCCTCATTTGAAATAGGAGCATCAAATGATACTTGATTAGTACCAAGAGAAAGGATTTTTTTTATTTCTTCCGGTGAAACTTCCATCATCTCTGCCAACTCTTCATTGCTCGGTCTCCTTTCATATTCTTGGATAAATGAAGCTAAAGCCTTTTGAACTCTGTTGTACATTGTGGCTTTATTAACCGGTAGCCTTACTATCCTCGAATATTCAACTATTGCTTGAAGTATAGATTGTCTTATCCACCAAACAGCATATGATATAAACTTAAATCCCTTTGTTTCATCAAACCTTTTGGCTGCTTTCATCAAACCGACATTACCTTCATTTATCAAGTCACTCAAAGACAGTCCTTGGTTTTGGTATTGTTTGGCAACAGAAACTACGAATCTCAAATTAGACTTGGTCAATTTTTCCAAAGCCTCTTCATCTCCTTCTCGTATCCTGGCAGCTAAAGCAGCCTCCTCTTCAGGAAGCAATAAATCAATCTTACTAATATCACTAAGATATCTGTCGAGCGACTGATTTTCCCTATTGGTTATTTTATTTTCAATCTTAAGCTGACGCATATTAAATAGATATTATCAGAGATTAATTAAGTATCGTAATTAATAACATTGATTTTTAAAAAATAATTTCGTATAATCAATTTTTTTCTAAAATGCAATAGAAAAATATCTTTTTTTTATTTAGACGCAAATAAAATCCAATTCGCTGCAAAACTGAAAATATATTTTTATCAGTATCTATACTTTATAAGGGAGCAGCATTTCATTTTTTTCTGAAATCATCATAAAAAAAGAGGCTGTCCGAAAACGAACAGCCTCTATAAAAATTTACAAATATTCATTATTTATACTTTCTCCTTACCTTTGGTGCTTTACCAAAATAATTTCCATCAGCATCACCATTTCCGGCTTGTGCCCCTAATCTTGTCATAGCACATCTAAATCCGATCGAACGACTGGATTTGTTTTCGTCCATAAATCTTCTTTGAGCAGGTGATAACCAATAAAGTCTATCCTCCCATGAACCTCCTTTATAAACTCTTGAGTGATCGTTTACCAAAGAACTTTTTCCATAACCATAAGTTACAAATTCGCTATCATCATCATTATAATTTCTCAAATCAGCTTTTCGATAGTTATCCCTATTTTTCACTTCTTCATCCTCAACAAATCTTTTCTTCAAATGTCCCAAACTATCTTTTTCAACATAATTACCATTCTCATCCTTGACATACTCTTCAAATCTATTACCTCTATATGGATTCAATTCTTGATTTTGTGCATCACTCAAATCTGTAAATGTAGTCTGTCTATATACATCAGCCACCCATTCACTTACATTACCTGCCATATTGTACAATCCGAAATCATTAGGCCAAAAGGATCTAACAGGTGCGGTTATTGCAGCCTTGTCGTTAAGGCGTCCTGCCATACCCATATAATCTCCACCGGCTCGTCTGAAGTTAGCCAAAAATTCTCCTTGATGTTTATCGTGTCTTTTGTGTCTCGCAGTATAACCATTCCAAGGAAAATATTTTCTATCGGTATATATTTCGTCTTTTGATGGAGCCTGATTTCCCACTAAGGCCAAAGCTGCATATTCCCATTCTGCTTCTGTAGGCAATCTATAGTCCGGTGTTGTTATCCCATCCTCTTTTCTCGCGGGTCTTTCTCCTCCATTTGTCAAATCTTCAAGGTTCTTTCTCACATTTCCTTGATATTGACCTGCGAAATAAGCCTTGGTATCAAATGCATCAGAATCCACTTGTTGTGGATTGGGATTCAAGATACCTCTTTCAATCAAAAACATTTCGTTAGTCACATTTGACCTCCATTTGGAATAATCTCTTGCTTGAACCCAGCTCACTCCAACAACAGGATAATCATTGAAAGCGGGGGATCTCAAGTAATTTTCAACATATTCATCATTAAATGCCAATTCCTCTCTCCAAACCAATGTATCAGGTAGAGCTTTTTTATATACTTCAGGGTATGTTTTATAAACTCTGTGCAACCAATGCAAATATTCTCTATAAGCAATGTTGGACACTTCTGTTTCATCCATATAAAATGAGGAAACAGTAACTCTTCTCGGCATATTATTCCATTCATACATCACGTCTTCATCTACCTGTCCCATCACAAAAGTACCTCCTTCAATCAATACTAAATTTGGAGCTGTAACTTGTCCTTTATAATCAATTTTCTCAAATCCTCCCCATTCCGGATCGTTGTATTTCCAACCTGTGGTCTCAGAACGCTCTTCGTGTTTACAAGAAGAGACGATCAAGGTAAAAAGAAGTAGAGTTCCTAAAATTTTACTAAACATTTTCATCTGTTAATTAATTTTGTTATTGATATTACACTAAATAATGTAAATATCGAGAAATAGTTAAAACAATTAAAATTCGTCGCAAATAGATAACAATAATTACAATATTATATTGCATCTATCATGAAAAATACACAAATATTTTCACTTTAAAACAAGTATTCTTCATTTGAGCAGCCAAAGTTAAAAAAAAATAAATCAACTATACAAATCTTCGAGCATTTATTTTTTATTATCTAAACATATTAAAACAATCGCTATATCTATAAGGAGCTTTAAACAAGGTCGATTTATCAAAATTTATCGATACTCCCACCTCATGACTGCCTCCTGATCCAATACCGAGTTTGGAAACAGTATAATCGAAACTGTATGATATTTTAAACATTTCCTTACTCATACCTACTGAGAACAATACAGCATCCGAATTAACAATATTCCACCTGTATCCAATACCTGCAAAAATCGCGCCCAAATCAATATGATTATCAAAAACTATCTGATATAATCCCGATTGACCTGCAAATAACAAGCTAGGTGTATAATATTTTCTTTCCCCACCATAATTTGGAAACATGTCAAATTCTCCACCAATTTGTGCTGTAACTCTAACAGGTAATCCGGCATTAACGGTATTTTGTTTGTTATTATAATAATCCACAGGTGTATTGGCGTGTTTTACGGCTATTCCAAAATATAATTCTTTTGAATAAAATAAAATCCCTGCCGATATATCCAAATAACCTACGGTTAAATCATCCGGCTGAACCTCTCCTGTAGGCAGTTTTGTGCCGTCAGGCAAGACATATCCATACCTGGGATCAATCTCATCTCCAAAAACCAATTTTTGCCAATCCAGTGTATTTTGTCCATAAGCTAAACTAAGTCCCATTTTCATGTATCTCTTGTCTCTAATTTTTAATCTGTACGAAAAAACTCCTTCTGCCCTGAATCTTTTGTATATACCATTTCCACTATTGTCCATAGTAATCAATAATCCCGAACCAAAATTATAATCATGAAAGAATCTATCTACGGAAAAAGAGTAAGTATTATAAGCTAAGCCGATTGCAGGCCATTCCAATCTAGTATTTAAATGAACCATTGGGGCATAAGTATTACCGGCAAAAGCGGGATTTATCTGCAAAGGGGCATTATAGAACTGTGTAAAGACAGGATCTTGAGATATAATATACGTGAAACTTCCATTTCCTATAATAAAAGCAATAAACAACAATATTTTTTTAAATCTATTCAAATCAAAAATCCAATTAGAGAAAAACACATAAAATTATAATACAATTATTTTATTAACGTTTCTTTAACATTGAAGTTGTGAAAAAATTATATTAATTGCATAAAAAATACGCATAAACTTACCTTATAATCTAAATCGACCTAAAACTATTGCTATTGATTAGAAAATTACATGAGATTTATTTTTTGATTTTAAATTAGGAAAAACATTGGATATGAAAAAATCATTATTTATTTTCATTATATTTTTTAGTGTTTACTCGATAGCACAAACCGACCCGGATAGCATTAGATTTAGATCTCCTAAATATACCGATAATTCAGTTTTAGGCGATGGTAAAATATACAAAATAGAAGTCAGTAAAGATGGAATTTATAAAATCCCGTACAGTTATCTCAAAGATATGGGTCTGAATTTGGAATCTATTAATCCAAAAAACATTAAGTTATATGGTAATGGCGGAGGAATGCTCCCCCAATTAATCACCGATGATTATATGGACGACCTTGTTGAAGTTCCCATTTATATTGAAGGTGAAGCGGATGAAAAATTTGACCAATCTGATTATATATTATTCTATGGAGAGGGACAGGACAAATGGAGCTTTAATAATGCTACTAAAAATTGGTATTACAAAAAAAATATTTACTCTGACCACAACTATTATTATATCAAATTATCAGATACAAGAGGATTGCGCATAGAGCCAGTGACAAACCATAACTCACCTGCATATATCTCAAACAATATTGATTCTTACGCCGTACACGAAGAAGATTTGGTCAATTTACTCGGTAGTTATAATAAAACCGAAGGCTCGGGACAAGACTGGTATGGCGAATTTATTTCCAACGGATCGGAAAAAGATTTTTCGAGTTATTTCAAGGATTTTATTTTCGACAAAAGTGAAGGTGTAGATATAAACATGGTTTTTGCAGGCAGAGATGACAATAGCAAAAAGCTGACATTATCTACAAGCAATGCTATATTTGACAGTACAATCAGTGGAGTAAGTATATCAGATCCTGAATCCATTTATGCAAATACAAAAACAATTAAAGAAAATTTCATACCCGCCAAGGATAGAGTAAGTATTAAGATCAAATATCAAGGTGAAAAAGGATGGCTGGATAAAATCATTTTGAACTCTAGAATGCCGGCAAAATTTCAAGGCAAACAAATGATGATTTCTGACAAATATGCTCCAAATAACACAATGGCAGGCATTAAAATCGAAGGAACAAATACCAATACTATGGTTTGGGATATAACCGATCACAATAATGTCAAAAGTATCGATATATCAAAAGACAATAATACTATTGTGTATGATTCAGGGGAATCGTCACGATTTATAGCCTTTGATAAAACAGGCGATTTTTTAACTCCCGGGAAATCAACAGAAATCGAAAACCAAAACATACATGGCATATTGGATGCTGAAATGCTTGTAGTTTACCCCAAAGAGTTTGAAAAGTCTGCTTTGGAATTTGCTACATACAGGGAAGAACATTCCGGAATAAAAACTTACGCTATTGAACTGCAAAAAGTATTCAACGAGTTTTCATGCGGAAAATGGGATCCGACAGCAATCAGGGATTTTGCGAGAATGCTAAAAGTAAAAAATGATAAATTCAATTATTTACTTTTGTTTGGAGACGGATCTTTTGATGCCAGAGGACGCATGAGGAAAACCGATAATTTTATACCTGTATATGAAACAAAAAAATCATTGGATCCTATATTTTCATTTCCTTCAGACGACTATTTTGGCTTGCTCTCATACGGAGAAGGTACAAATAGACTAAGTGGCAAAGTGGATATCGCAATCGGTAGGTTTCCTGTGAGAAATATTGAGCAGGCAAAGATTTTTGTTCAAAAAATCAAAGACTATGAAACTGACATCAATCAATATGGTGATTGGGTAAATAATATTACGCTTTCTGCTGATGACATTGATGCCAGTTGGGATTCAACGCATTTTTTTGGTGCTGAAAAGATAAATACTAATATAAGCAAGAAATACCCTGTATTCAATATTAACAAAATATATCTTGATTCGTATATTCAAGAGAATAATGCGGGAGGACAACGCTATCCTGATGCTACAAAAGCGATAAACTTGAGTTTTTATTCAGGTCATCTGATGTTTGTCTATGTAGGACACGGCGGGCCAAAAGGCTTGGCTCAAGAGCGAGTACTTCAAACAAATGATATATTAAATTGGGAAAACAAAAACAAACTTCCATTGCTAATAACAGCAACCTGCTCTTTCACAGGGTTTGATGACCCTAAATATAATACCGCAGGGGAGATAGCTTTTTTGAAGAAAAAAGGCGGTGTTATAGGGCTATTTTCAACTGTAAGGGCTGTTTATTCCTCTAGTAATGACAAATTGATGAAATCCACCTTTGATGCTTTCTTCAAGGATGACGAATCAAAACATTTGCCAATTGGAGAAATTATTAAATTATCGAAAAATACAACTTCTAGTAGCGTAGAAAACAAACGAAAATTTTTATTATTTGGTGACCCGTCTTTAAGCATGAAATTTCCTAAATATAAGGTTGTCACTCAGAGCATAAATAACATCCCTGTTGATTCTACTGACATTATTGATACTCTTAGTGCTTTAGATAAAGTTACAATCAAAGGATATATCGCAGACAATTCAGGAAAGATAAAGAATGATTTCAATGGCAAAATAAATGTCACACTATATGACAAACCATCTGAGAGAATGACCAATAACAATGACCACCAAGCTAGTAAATACAAATTTACAATTCAAAAAAATATTTTATTTAAAGGTCTTGCCAAGGTCAATAATGGAGAATTTGAAATTTCCTTTATCCTGCCAAAAGATATAAATTACCAATACGGCAGGGGAAAGTTAAGCTATTATGCCATAGATGACAAATTGGAACAAGCAGCCGGATATTACACAGGTTTTTCTATCGGCGGTACTTCCGGCAATGTGGTCGTTGATAAAGAAGGACCGGAAATCGACCTTTATATGAATGATATTGGTTTTGCATATGGAGGTATTACAAATTCTTCTCCCGTATTATTGGGATATCTTTCAGATGAGAGCGGAATCAATATTTCCAGCTCAAGTATCGGGCATGAACTTTCAGGGGAAATGGACAAAGATATCGATGATAAATTCATTTTGAATGATTTTTACAAATCCGATGTAAATTCCTATAAAAAAGGTAGTTTCAGATATCCTTTGTCAAAATTAAAACCCGGAAAGCATACTATAAAAGTTACAGCTTATGATATTTTCAATAATAAAAGCGAAAAATTAATTGAATTTGTAGTTTTGGATAAATCAAAAACAGAACTTTCACATGTCTTGAACTATCCTAATCCCTTTACAACACAAACTAATTTTAGATTTGAACACGATTTGGCAGATAGTGATTTAGACATTATAATCAATATTTTCACATTATCAGGAAAAGTTGTAAAAACCATAAAATACAGTACTTTCTCCCCCGGCTTTGAAATATCGGATATATCATGGGATGGAACTGATGACTATGGCAGTAAGTTAGCAAACGGAATTTATCTTTACAAAATAAAAGTTTTTTCACAAGAATACAATATTACAAAAGAAAGTAAGTTTGAAAAACTAGTTATTTTAAAATAGGACATAGACTTTATAATTTTTTACAAAAAAAAAAAAACAAAAACTAAAATGAAAAAGAATTTAATCATATTGTTACTTATCTCGATAGTATCCTTTATAAGTATCAAAAGTGCATCAGCTCAAACAGCATATGACCCTGTAAGACACTGCTATATTGATGAATCAACCGATGAATGCATACCTAATACCATTCTCTCCGCTTTACCTTTTTTGAGAATCGTGCCTGATGCCAGAGGTGCTGCTTTAGGTGATGCAGGAATAGCTATTTCCGCAGACCCATCGGCAATGCACTTCAATGCTGCAAAATTGGCTATGTCCGAAAAAGAATTTGAACTATCTACAACATATACACCATGGCTTAAGAATCTCGGTTTGAATGATATTTACTTGGCATACCTCTCAGGATACAATAAATTTGATAAGATACAAGCGATAGGTTATAGTATTAGATATTTTTCACTAGGAGAATTGGAATACAGAAACAATACCGGAGATATTACCGGCACAGGAAATCCGGCTGAATTTGAAGTTGCTCTTTCATATGCGAGGAAATTATCAAATAGATTTTCTGCAGGATTGACAGGTAAATTTGTTTATTCCAATCTAGCGGTTGGACAACGTGTTGACGGTATTGCAATAGAATCAGCAAAATCTTTTGCAATCGATATTTCTTTATTCCACAAAACGAAATTCAATTTGGGTGGATATAAGACAAAATTAAACACAGGATTGACTATTTCCAATATCGGTAGTCCGATTACATATACCAAGAGTACCGACAAAGACTTTTTGCCACAAAATCTCGGATTAGGAACCTCATTGGATATGCAATTTGACGATTACAATTCAATATCATTTATTTTGGATTTCAACAAACTATTGTTGCCAACTCCGGTACTTCAAAAAGATTCTTCCGGAACTTTAAGATATATAAAATTTGATGGTTCTCCAATTAATGCCGCTTTGCATTCATTTACTGATGCTGAGGGAGGATTGACCGAAGAGTTAAGAGAAATCAGCACAAGCGTTGGAGTGGAATATTGGTATGACAAGCAATTTGCAATTCGAGCAGGATATTTCTACGAACACCCATTGAAAGGGGACAGACAGTTTCTAACCTTAGGTCTCGGACTAAATTACAATGTATATGGAATGAGTATTTCTTATCTGGTTCCTACAAATAACACAAGAAATCCATTAGATGGAACATTGAGATTTTCATTTTCAATGGATTTCACTAAAGAAAAATTTAAGGAATAGCTTTTATTATCCTGATAAAAAAAAAGAGGCTGCCAATAAATTGACCGCCTCTTTTTTTTAATAATAACTGATTAGAAATAAAAATTAGCGCTTACTGTAGTATAAGTCAATCCGAGATGCACATTGAATTTATAATCATCAAATTCATCTTTTTGTTTATAATTTGATTTTGCAAATCTAAGACCAAACTCTCCCCCAACACTAAAATGTTCATTGAAAAAGTACTCGGCAAACACTCCCAGTTCACCACCAAATGCATGAATCTTTTTCAAATTGTCACTAAATTCTTTTATTTCTTCACCATCGTCTTCTAATTTTCCAGAAATAAATGGTTTGTAAATACCTACATCAACACCGGCTTTTAGACTATCTTTACTAAGCAAAGTAAATTTCACACCCAAATTAGGCATCACAACATTTATATAGCCTTTTGTCGTGTATTTGTCTTCATCAAAATCAATGTATTCTGAAGACCCTCCATAATTCAAAAAACCTAAACCAATATAAGGTTGAATCTTTCCCATTCTATACCCAAAGGTGGTTTTCTGATATTTTGTGCTTGCCTGAACTGACATGGCTACCTGCGCATTCACGCTAATTCCCATCGTAAAAATCGCTAATAAAATAATAAGTTTTTTCATCGTCAAATAATTTTTGTTTAAGTAATATTCCTGATTCTACACTGATAGAGAAAAATACTTATCTCACCAATATAAAAACAGAATGATTTTTCAAGCCAAAAGTAGAACTAATCTTCTAAAACTTTGCAACACAATCAATTTTTTAACAAAAAATTAGAAATTATCCAAATAATTTAACACTTTGTTAACTCAAAATGTATTCATTCATATTTTCGTGCACAGGTATATTTCATTTTTTTATAAATAGTTTGGTTTATATATGAGAGAGCAAAACCACGACTGTGGTTTAATATGATTAGCCCCGTATGAAATGCGGAGTAAATTTGAGAGGGGATATGAACACTGAAAGGTGTTCTATTTTCAATTATTATATTGTATGGTCATTCAAAATTCTACTCCTCTGGAGTTGTATTTTACTTGTTCGGATACCGCGGGTTTCACCCACGGTTATTCACATTTTTTCCCTGTCGGGGAAATTTTATCTTTCCATAAAATCGATGGATAGAACTCACAATGCGAAAAATTGAAATTCGCCCTCTTGCGGACACTAATAAAAAATATAGTAGTTTTGCAGTATATTAATTTTGCCGGATTTTCGTTACAATACTTAATTGGCATTAATATTTCAACAAATGCAAGAATAAATCTGTATTCTTTGTTGATTTTCTTAATGAGAGTTCAAAATATCACTGTCAAATGAAATATCTTTTAATATT
>JALVEE010000066.1 GCA_027008645.1 Saprospiraceae bacterium | reverse complement strand
AATATATATCCCGGAGCACCTGAAATACCTGACAATGGTATAGATGAAGATTGTGATGGAGAGGATTTAACCACAGCTATTGATGAAGCAAACAATTTAAATATAGTTATAAATCCAAATCCGGCGAGAAATTATTTATACATAGGTTTGGATAGGGATTTTGATTTTGAGATTAAATTTATTAATATTTTTGGGGAAATAGTTTTATCAGAAAGAAATATTAAAAAAATAGATATAAGTAGTCTATCAACAGGAATCTATTTAGTCAGTATTATAAATACAAATACTAAACAAAGGGTTACTAAAAGGATTATTGTAAATAAATAGCTGTATTACAAGGTAAATTGACAATAAAGTTATATGATTTTCTATGAGCCGGTTTGATTTTATAAAATTACAAATATTATTTTAAAAATGAATAGCAAATTATCAACCCTATTTTTTTTACTAATATCCATTACTCTTTTCAGCCAAAAAAGCATTTTTGTTGCTACAGATGGAAAAGACACTAATCAGGGCACAATCGGTTCTCCCTTTAGAACAATCCAACACGCTGCTGACATAGTAGGTGCAGGGGACACAGTCTTCATTAGAGGAGGTGTTTATAAAAATGAAGATTTTGATAATGGCGATATATGGACAGGTAAACCAGTAGCAAAAATAATATCAAATGGCACAATAAATAATTATATCGTTTTTACTCCTTATAATAATGAGCGAGTGACTATTAAATTTGATGGTTCTTATGGCTTTCTTGTTAAAAATTCTTCTTTTATAAAAATAATAGGATTGAATTTCGAGGGAATTTCGGAGAATATCACATTAAAAGAGGCAGAAGATGCTTGGGGACTTTATAAAGATAAAAATGGTAATACTCACGATTTGGAAAAAGAAATGGGTATTGATTACAATAAGGTACCAATCAAATCAAAACTCGACAAACCCCCTACTCCAAATATCAAAAAACCCATATATTACAATGGTAAAGGTTTGGTAGCAAACCGCTCTCATCATATTGAATTCATTAATAATATAGTAAAAAATGCTCCTTCATCTGCTATAAGAGCAGATAAATGTGACTATATTTTGATTAAAGGAAATGAAGTATTTAACAATACTTTTTGGACTTCCCAAGGCGTTGGAGCTATAACTATAAGTGTAGCCACGGTAACACCTCCTAATGACACATTTACCGGCTATAAAATCAAACTTGTCGCAAACAATGTGCATAATAATGAAAATAGAATAATCTCTTGGGCTCCATCAAAGTCCTTTATTCATTTTGTTATTGATGAGGGTTCGGGACTCTTTCTGACAAGGAACAAAGATACCTATCACATTGGGCGAATGCTCATCGCTAACAATCTTTCATATCAAAATGGAGCAAGTGGTATAGTTTGCCATTTCACAGACAGAACAGATATCATTAATAATACGGTATATGACAATGGGACGAGTAATCACGGAAGTCCCGGTGGAATAGGTATAAATAACGTAAATGATGTAAATATATACAATAATATATCTTACTCCAAGGAAAATAAATGGGCATTGGGCATCTTGGCACAACCAAATACCAATGTTGATATCAGGGCGAATATAATCTTCAATAATTCGGGTTCAATTAATGCAGCCAAAAATATTGACGAGGGCTGGGTAGAGGTCAATCCTTTGTTTGTTGATGAAGACAAATATGACTTTCATCTCACACAAAATTCTCCGGCTATTAATCAAGGGACTCCCCTATATACTCCTGTTAAAGATTTTTACGAAAACCTCAGAGATTCAATACCTGATATTGGAGCGATAGAATACGTTTTGAAAATCGATAACGACCAAGACGGATATACTGCCGATGTGGATTGTGATGACAACAATGCAGCGGTAAATCCCGGAGCTACTGAAATACCTTATGATGGACTGGATAATGATTGTGATAGCCTAACGCTGGATGATGATTTGGATCAAGATGGCTTTGTGATTGCAGATGATTGCGATGACACCAATCCAAACATATATCCCGGAGCTACTGAAATACCGGATAATGGGATTGATGAAGATTGTGATGGGAAAGACTCTACCACTACCCTACCTCCGGATGCCCCAATTTCTCCACAAGAATGGATAGACATTATGGGCTTTGGTAGCTGGTGGATATTCAATATACCTCCTG
Source organism: Saprospiraceae bacterium (assembly GCA_027008645.1). GTDB lineage: Bacteria > Bacteroidota > Bacteroidia > Chitinophagales > Saprospiraceae > JADJGA01. The sequence goes on along the minus strand of JALVEE010000066.1, from coordinate 2,409 downwards.
ATCAAGATAATAATATCAAAGTAGATGGATACTCCTCAAGGATTTTGGATTCTATCCAATCCAAGTATTGTGTCAATGGAGGACGATTGCATTGGGTAGCTCAAGATATGTTTGATGATAATAATGAATTGATACAACAACCAATTGACAGTTTGAGCAAGATGATAGATGATTTCACATCCAGAGGCATGGCGATTTGCCTCAATGTTCAATTCAATAGCCCGGAAGCTCCAACAAATGAGGAGTATAAGCAAAGGATATATAACGGATGGAGAAAGTTATCACAAGAGTTTAGGGCCAAAAGCCATTTGTTAGCTATGTGTCCAGTCATAGAATTTCACGGTTGGAATGATCTGACACAAAAGGAAAGACAAGACAGTCTCAACACCTTGTATGATACACTTACAGTAATATTTCGACAATACAATCCCACTCGAATTATGTCATACAAACCTTGGGGTGCAGCTAAGAGAGCTGAATTCAATACCTTGGATTTGCCATTTGGAAATGACAATTTGCCGGGTGATGGAGATTTTTATTATGTAACTTCATTTAGCGGTAGCGCAGGTTTGGGAGATTGGTGGAAATGGTCGCCCGGAATGAATCCCGATACACTCCAAATGATTAAAGACCAAACGGTGAATGCAGGAGTGACACCTACTGCTCAAAAGATATGGGGAATAAATGCTGCAGTAATACACCGGGCAGAAACAGGAATTCCATTTTGGATGGATCATTGGAGACCCAACTATCAAAAAAATAGCAAGAAAGATTTTCCCGAAAAATGGACAAAAGAACAAAATATAGCTTATACAAAGTTTTTCATAGACACATTATTGGCAATCCACTCTTCAGGAGCAATGATTCAGACAAGAACCTATTGGGATGATAATAACGGAGACTTAAAGAGACTAAATGCTAATTCTACTGATGTTGATAGTTTCGATGTTCAATTGGCTACATTTTTGTTCAATAGATGCAATAGCATTGATGCTGATAATGATGGATTTTTTGCTACAGAAGACTGCGATGATAATAACCCCAATATATACCCCGGTGCACCCGAAATACCCGACAACGGAATAGATGAAGATTGTGACGGGGAGGATTTGGTTACCAGCACTATTGAGTCAGATGAGTATTCAATCATCATTTATCCCAATCCGACAGACCACTATATCAATATAATTTCACAAGACAATGGTCTGTATCAATTATTACTTTATACTATCGAAGGCAAATTGGTATTACAAGAGAATAATAGTAATAAAATAGATGTGTCTGAAATTTCATCAGGGACATATCTTTTGGAAATACTCCACGTAAAAACAGGACAAAAGCTATTTAAAAAAATAGTTATTCAATGAGTGTAAATAAGATATGTTCATCAAGAATAAAGATTTTGACGCTAACAGTCAATTGACCTTTAAGTTTCTTTTTGACGATTTTTAGACTTTTTTAATTGATTGCTATACGCTATAACATTAAAATACTTATTATTTTTGCAGGCGATAAAAAAATATTTAAAACAAATTTTGCTTTATGACATTGAGAAATCTTCTAATTATTTCGATAGTTTTATTCAATTTTGGATTTATTCAAGCTCAAGTACTTGAAATAAAACCGGATTCATACCTCGCTAATCAGCCTAAATGGATTCAGCTAATGTATCAAGACAACGCGAATCCTGATGAGGTTGCTGATGCCTATGAATCCTATTACAAAACGCATGATTTCATAAAAAATATTCACACCCAATATTACAAACGCTGGCAACGTGCAATGCAACAGGACGCCACCGGTTGGTTTACTTCCGGAGGAAAGATTGCACCTTCACGTATCAGGGCACTTCAAGAGGAATATTTAGAGCGTATTAAGGCACAAAAGTTTCTTAGAGGTCCTAATTCAGCATGGGAGAGTATTGGCCCATTTGACTTTGACCAAGAATCTGTTTCGCATAGTTCTGCAGCCGGTGCAGCGCATGTTTATACGGTGGAGCAATCTATTTCTAATCCTGATATTTTATATGCAGGATCATCTACAGGCGGTGTTTACAAGTCAACTGATAAAGGATTGAACTGGACGTTAGTCACAAAAGATATGACTATTACAGGTTCCAGTGCTATTGAAATTGACTATACTAACCCTAATATTGCTTTTTTTGGTTCAGATGGCAGTATCTACAAAACAACAGATGGAGGAGTCTCATGGAATCCGGCAGGGTCACCAGCGTTTCATGCAGAGACACACTATATTAACGACATCGTGATGCAACCTGACAATAATCAAGTTATCTATTTATGCGCATCCGACGGATTATTTAAATCAACCGATGCCGGTGGTAACTTTACAAAAATCATAAATGGCACCTTTCAAGAATTGGAGTTTAAGCCCGGTGATGTAAATACC
>JALVEE010000065.1 GCA_027008645.1 Saprospiraceae bacterium | reverse complement strand
TGCCGGGGAAATTTTATCTCTCCATATAATCAATGGACAGAGCTCACTAAAGTAGAAGAAATTATTTATAAAAATGCTGTTTAACGCGAAAAAATGAAATGCACCTATATGAATAATGCAGGTTAATCTTTACATTTGCACTCAATTAAATTTTTTTACTATGTCTGAGCTTATAAAACTTCATCACCAAAACCCTGAAAAAAGAAAAATAAAACATATCGTAGATATTCTTAAAAATGGTGGCGTAATAATTTATCCTACAGATACGCTTTATGGATTGGGCTGTGATATAACAAACAGTAAAGCAGTAGAAAAAATAGCAAGAATAAAAGGAGTAGATCCTAAAAAAGCGAATTTTTCATTTATTATTGAAGATTTGACGCATATCAATGACTATGCAAAACCATTCGATAATAAGGTTTTTAAAGTATTGAAAAAAAATCTGCCTGGAGCTTTTACCTTTATTCTAAATGCCAATAATTCTGTACCAAGGATGCTGAAAAATAATAAAAAAACAGTTGGAATCAGAATGCCGGATTCGATAATAGTTAATGAGATAGTGCGAAATCTGGGTAATCCTTTGATGTCAACTTCAATACTGAAAATTGATGAAGAAATGGATTTGTATCCTAGCGATCCCTATGAAATTTACGAAGAATACAAACACCTTGTCGATATTGTAATTGACGGAGGAATTGTGATAGGGGAACCATCAACAATCGTTGACTGTACAGGTAGTGATTTTGAAATTATAAGACAGGGAAAGGGAGAACTAATATATTAATATTTGAGATGAATAGCGTCCCTTTATTATTCTTGGGCGCATTTCATTTTTTCGCGTTGCGGGTTGATTCTCCTTTAGGAGTCAGAGGCAAAGAATGGGAAAAGCGAAAAAATGAAATACACCTTTATTTTCTTACTGAAACTTTATAAGAATTGTTAGCTATTTTCGTTAAAGATAAAACACCGGTTAATTGAGAAAGGCTTTTTTATCTTTTGCTATGATTCTACTGAATTTTGTGTCTTATGCACAAGACAAAAAGCCTATTGTGAAAAAGTTTTATACCAGAGTTATCGTATTGGATAGCAATGATATCCAAAAAGCATCTACTTTATTTAAATTTTCCGATTCTTTGAAATTGAAATTGAGGATAGATTTTATAAAAGACAGTTTATCCGGCTTGGGATATCTGAATCCTGTGATTGATAGCTCGAAAAAAGACCTAGTGAGAACTTTGAAGTTTTCGCCCGGTGTAAGGTACAAATGGCTCAAATTGTCAATTGGTAATGATGAAAATAATATATTGGAAAAATTGAGAATTGATGTGTCAAAATGGAATAAGACCTATGTTTCCACTTCTAGATTAGCTTTTGTCTCAGAGCAAATATTGAACTATTTGGACAATTCAGGCTATCCCTTTGCAAGTGTCAATATTGATAGCATAGTATTTAATTCAAGAGACTCTATTTCGGCCAAATTGGATATTAAACTGAATAAAAAAGTTTATTTCGATACAATTAAGGTGAATTCAAAGGTGGATTTATCCTATAAATATTTGGAAAATTATCTGGGGATTAGAAAGGGAGATATATTTGATAAACGTAAAATAAATCAAATAAAAAGAAAGATTGATAATCTGCCTTTTGTCGATATAGATAAGCAACCTAGGGTTGGGTTTTTTGGAAATGAAGCGAGTGTTATTTTGCTGTTGAAATCCAGAAAAGTAAATAGATTTAATTTTATCATCGGGCTTTTGCCTGATAAAACAGGGCTAAGAAAGTATAAATTGACCGGAGAGCTCATGGCGGAGATGATTAATAAATTAGGGCATGGGGAGCGATTGTATTTTAAGTACAAGAATCTTTCACAAGGCAAGCAGAGTTTGAGATTGGATGCAAACTATCCGTATATTTTGGATTTGCCCTATGGGATAGATTCAAAATTCAATATTTATATCAATGAAAACAGCTATCGCGATGTAAATTTTGATTTTGGCGTTCAATACCTATTTCACGGTGCTAATTATTTGAAGACATATTGGAGTTTGTTTACTTCCAGACTTACAAGTATAGATTCGTCCTCGATAGTTAGTTCTGGGAGATTACCAAATAAGCTTGACGTGTCAACCAATAGTTTTGGATTGAAATTGGATTATAATGTTCTTGATTATAATTTCAGTCCTAGTAAGGGTTTTAATATTGGATTGGATGCCAAAATTGGTCAGAGGAAAATCATCAAGAATCCACAGATTCAAAATTTAAAAGGGGATAATTTTGATTTTTCCAATAGTTATGACTCATTGAAATTGACGACTTATCAGTTTAATGTCTCTGCTGATATCTCGTATTATTTTTCTCTGAATAGAAATTTGGTTGTAAAGATTGCCGATAAAGCAGCATGGCGAAAATCAGAGGGTAGATTGTACCAAAACGAATTGTTCCGGCTTGGTGGAAATAAAATATTAAGGGGATTTGACGAGGAAAGTATTCTTGCTGACTTTTACAATTTATCTACCGCAGAATTGAGATTAATCATAGATAGAAACTCTTTTTTATTTGCATTTTTTGACTATGCGATATTGCGAGACCCTTTTATGGATAAGGATAATTGGGACAGACCCTATGGTTTTGGAGTAGGGATAAATTTTGATACAAAAGGGGGTATTATACGCTTGACCACAGCCTTGGGGAGTCGCCTTTGTAATCCGGTGGATTACAAAGATGTTAAAATTCATTTAGGATACATTAGTTTGTTCTAAACAATTTAGTGTCTGGTAGAAAACAATCAATTTCAAATTTGATGTGTTTTCGACCAGACACTATTTATGCACTTCCCTAATAAACCTCTCTACTTCCGGTGCTCCTCCTTGATAGACCAAATATCCGTTGTATGGTTCTCGTTCTGTCCATTCATCATTGACAATGGTTTCCATCATTTCTTTTACTTTATCAGGGTCTTTGGTTTGTCCCAATACCCAACTGAGTTTTATCCAAGCAGTCTCGGGTAGCATATTCCAAGCAGGGACTACACCTCTTGACATCAAATCTCTTCCTGTATCATAAACAAACATATGGACGTAACCCCAAATTGTTTGTACTGTCATATACATAAATACTCCTTTGTCCTGCGCCCTTTTGATTGCAGGGAATAAATCCATATTTACATGCCCCAATCCTGTTCCGACGAAAATGATACCCTCATATCCTGCATCAACTGCATTGTCTATGATATCGGGCTTCATTCCGGGGTAATAATAAATCATTGTCACCCTGTCATTGAAATATGGATATATATCGACATTTCTGTCTTCCCGTCTGGGTTTAAAATCTTGTTTGATTGGCGTCACGGCTTGTCTTGTGACTCTTGCCAAAGGAACATCACCAATAGTCCTGAAAGTTGACCTGTAGGATGAATGCATCTTGCGTACTCTTGTACCTCTATGCAATAACCCATACTCATCAGAGGTAGGTCCAAACATACAGACCATCACTTCAGCTATCTTGGAATTGCCGGCTGCATACATTGCATGCATTAGGTTCAATGCAGCATCAGAACTCGGTCTGTCTGAAGAGCGTTGAGAGCCCACAAGTATTATCGGGACAGGTGGATTTTGAACCATAAAAGTAAGAACTGCCGCTGTATGCTGAAGAGTGTCCGTTCCATGTCCAATCACTATTCCGTCGACACCTTTTTCTATTTCTTTACCGATTGTTTTTGCAAGAGCGATGTATTGCTTCGGTCCCATATTTTCGCTAAATACAGCGAATACTTTTTCTGTCTCAAGATTGCATATATCAGCCAATTCAGGTACTGCACCATAAAGTTCTCCGGGAGAAAAGGCGGGTATGACCGCTCCTGTTCGGTAATCAAGCCTTGAAGCAATTGTTCCCCCCGTACCGAGAAGTTTCACATTAGGCAATCCGGGAGTAACAGGAAATTCTTTTTCAGGAATCTTGTAATTAGCCTTTTTGTAGCCGGTTTCTACCATATCCAAGACAGTCTTGACATCAACTCCTATATTGTACCCTGTTGGTATTTTGACCACTATATGTTGGTCGTCATCATTTTCAGATCTTGGTAATACTGTTCCTGTGAAATCCCCTCTTTTTGTTTTGATATCGGTTTGTCCCCAAACTCTAACATTGTATTTTTTTAATAATTTCAATGCATCACCCTTATATCCTTGAAATAAATCGTTGCTCATTTGATTTGGTTTATAGTGTTAAAATAAGTTTTTGGTAACAGCTTTGTAAAGCTTTTTTAACGGTATATTGCCAATGGCTGAGTATCTCAATTCGCCCATTACCCAATTGATATAATCTTTTTTATCATCTTTCCCCTTGAGCAGAACAAATTTGTTTTTGATGAAGTCGATATTGTCCAATATTTTTTCAGGCTTGATTTTCTTAAATTTTATTACGGACAATATTGATTCAAATTCCATTCTGGGGTGCTCCAATAGCTCCGGTAACATACGCTCTGCCAATTCTATTTCAATATCATTTTTAATAAGAAAGTCAAAAAGTTTATATATCAGTTGGTAGTTAAACCTGTCTTTTAATTTGATTTGACCTTCCTCATGCTTTAGTATTTGACCAATGAATTTGCCTGCATATTTAGGATTGATTTTTAGTTTTGTTATTAAATCTTTGAGTAAGCCAAAAATATTTTTACTTAAGATGTAGCTATAATAATTTTCGGGGATACCCCATTTTTTCATTTGCTTGTAATTATCGATAATTTCATTGGGTAAATCTTTTGATAACTCTTCAATATATGATTCCGGAAGTGGAATTGGTGCAGAGTCTGTATCAGGATACATTCTTTCTGCACCGGGAAGAACTCTCTCGAAAATAGTAGTACCGTTTGTCAATGATTTTCTTGTTTCATTTGGTACTCCCTCAAATGCCATTTTGCATCTTTCTTCTATCGTTTCCAAAGCAGTTTCAATATCTTCATCCGGTGCCAAAACAATCATTTGGGCATCATTTTTTCCAAATTCGAGCTGAGATAAATTCAGGATTTGTTTTATTCTTTTTGAAGATAATGCAGAGCTTAATTCTTCGGTATGAAACATAAATGGAGGGATGAGACAAGCGATCACCTTCAATCTGTCATATATTTCATCAGCAAATATTTTGTTTGGTTGAGTGAAATGCGATAAGATTTTTTTGAAATTAGGCAGATTTACAACAATTGCTTTTTTGCCTGTCGCTACTGCATCTTTCACAATTCCCCTTTTGAATAATTCAGGATTTTGAGGAAGAATTTCGTATTCGATCTTCCAATTGTCTTTGTCTTTGATACGTTTATTCAGAATAGAGCGGATATTTAACAATGCCCATTGTCTGAATGCCTCATTGTGCGTCAAATCGGGTATCCATTTGGTGTGAGCTACACCTTTTATTTCTACTCTTGTACCCCCTTTGCAGCTTACATTGACGTCTTCTCGTCCGGCGCCAATTCCTGTTTTTACCATACCTGTACTTCTGTTGAGAAAACGGATATAATCACATCCGTCTTTTACTTCATCAGGATTTGCGAAATCAGGGTGTGTCACGGTCTCTATCAGAGGAGTCCCGAGTCGATCTGTTCTATAAATACGGTCATGCCCAATGTCGGAAACTTCTCTACAAGAATCCTCTTCGATAGACAGTTGGATTAATCTGATTTTTTTGTATGGCAGTTCTATTTCTCCATTGACTCCTAAGATTGCCGTACGTTGAAATCCTGTAGGAATACTTCCGTCAAGATACTGTTTTCTGGTGATATGTACTTCACCTACGATATTGAGTTTGGACAATAAAGAGATTCTCAATGCAATTCCCAAAGCTTCTTTATTTATAGGAAATGGAGGTGTGTCATCAACTTCGTATGTACAGGCGGTTTCCTTTTTTAGCCTATAGGTTATGTTTTTTCTGGTTTTAAATTCCATCAATGCAGTTCCGTCATACTCTCCCAGTTCGCTCATAGTTGGTCTCATATGGCGTATTACTTCAGCATCAAAATCATCGGCTTTTTGGTAAAGACCAACGGGACAATTGCAGAAAAGCTTCTTTTTTGTGTCCAATTGTTGATGAACTTCAAGACCGGACATAAATCCTATTCTGTCATAATCTTCTTGAGAAGCCAGTTTTCTCTCTACGTATCCGATGTTTTTAAGTGTCTTTTGGTAGTTGGTTTTCGCACTCCGGTTTTCAAACATAATATCCTTGTTTTAATTCGTGTTCCAAATATAAGAAATTAAATAAACAAGGATATTATTTTATGGAAATATTGTTTTGGTCGAGAGCTATTGTAGAATGTTTTTAAATTATTATTTGGTTACGACAACACATCTATCGAGTTTTACTCCCATAAGATACCCGTTGCATTGCCCCTTTATTTTAATGATATCATCAGTTTTTATATTGTCAAGAATGGCTTTTTGCTGTACTGCGTAATTACTGTCCACCAAACAAGTTACACCTTCCATATCATCCAAAAGAGAAATTTCGTAATTGTTATTGAATTTTTTTACACCTACTACTTTGCCTTCCACTTCAATGATTTTTCCTAAAAATTTCTCATTTGCTTTGTCTTCATCATCATCAAAACTCGAAAAGAGATTTTGTGCTTTGACTGTATATTCCGGTTTTAGATTAAATGTGTTTTTATGTGGCATATGAAAAGTGTAGTAATATGCTCCGAATGCACCAAGAATCATCAAAATAAGAACGCTAAATATTATTTTCTTCTTCATGTGTTTATTTTTTATAAATTTTATATTCCACATCTACTTTGACAGTGATTTCTTTTGCTATTTTTTCTCGCACCACACTTGGTATCTTTATATCAAAGTCTGAGGGTTTTAGGAAGAAAGTAGAAATTGCCTTGAGTTCATCTCCATCAACAGTCAATTTGGCTTTTATATCAATATCTTTTGTGACACCGTGAAATTTTATTTTTCCGGAAACATCAGCGTTATAAGTGCCGTTTTTATCAAAATCTATATCGGAAATATTGGTGATTTTTCCTTTGAATTTCGCTTTGGGGAATTTATCTGTTTCTGCATAATTTTCATTGAAATGTTCTTCCATCAATGCATTTTTGAATTTGAAAGATTTTACCAAAAGGCCAAAGCTTACAGCCGCCTTATCTGTTTTGATGAAACTGACAACCTGATTGTTTTCGGCTTCGATATTTTCTAACGGAGTAGTCGAGAAAAACCCTATATAACCGCTTTTTGTGTAAAATGTTTTTTGTGCTGATAGACTAGAACTTATCGCTAAAAATGCGATGTAAATAAAGATGTATTTTTTCATGTGTTATGATTTTTTTTTGTTAATAAAATATGTAAAAAAGTGTTGTTGTATATTGAGACTTCTCTTTAAATTGTGGTTTTTTTTCAAATAAATATTATCAGTATTGATTATTTAGGCGTTTTTCATTTTTTCGCTTTACCCATTGCTTTGCCTCTGACTCCTAAAGGAGAATCAACCCGCAACGCGAAAAAATGAAATGCACCTGATTATTTCCCATAGTAAACTCAATGCTTATTGAATGAAAAAACTCTCGTTATATTAAATCCAAAATGGATATCGCCTTTAAAAAAGTCATTATTATTTGTCCCGTAAATATACCCTCCATCCTGCATAATTCCGGAATTGGAAAGGACCAATTGGAATACATGTCCTCCGGTTTCGATATCAACACCTATTCCGATAGGATTGTGATAATCTATATTGTGTTTTGGTAACCTAAATGTTGCATAATATTCAAATGTAAGGGCAATCCTTTTATTTAATTTATATCTCCCTCCAATCCCCAAAGCCGGTAGGTCATTCAATTCCAAAGCTGTTTTGACAAGATTTTTATGAACTACAGTTGGCATAAGTTGTAGAGATAATCTTTCGCTGAATTTTCTTGCTATTAACAATTGGTGCGTATAAGATAGTCTTGATGAGAAATAATTGTCCCTATCCGGATTATCAAATGGTTTTGTGAATATCTCTGAAGTTCCAAGGTATGTCAATGTAACAGGCATTGCCCACTTTCCTCCTTTGCTCTGCCTAAGCAACCGGATTTTTACCAAGCCGTCATAGGTTTTTTCAAAATTGCTTCTACCTACTCCAAGAGTCAGCCAGTCATTAATTGCATATTCAAAGCCAAGGCGCATATTCGCCTGGTCTATACCAAAAAATTGCTTTATTCCTCCGGAAATAGCTCCGAAACGGTGATAAATGATGAAATTCAAATGGTTCTTTTTCAATTGTGCTACCGAATGACTATTTATAATGTGAGTGGATTTGAAAGTAGCAATAGTATATGTTTTTGTATTGTTCAGTTCTGCATCCAATAGATCGTCCATATCCTGAGCAAATGTTTTGCTAAGTGATAGAAAAGTTATTGATATTAATAAAAGTATCTTTTTCATGTTTTGTTTGTTTAGTTGTTTTTAGCTCCTTGAGCTACCCAAATTTTAATTTGCTCTATTTTACAATCGTCCAATTTATTTGCTCCTTTTGGCATAGCTGAATAATCCGGATTATGTGTGATTGTACCTATTAGCCCCCCATTATCCGCTGAAGATTTTAAGTTGTTATATCCTTCGAGAGCTACTCCACCGCCATAATCTTTGTAACTTGCATCACTGTGACATCCAAGACATCTGGATGATATTATTTTTTGTACATTATTGCTGTATGTTACATTAGTCGTATCACATCCATCGGTTATTTGAGGATAGAGTTCTTCCTCATTGTCATAGTAACAAGACTGAATAGAGAATGCAAATAATGATAGCAGTAAAATTAATATTTTCTTCATTTTTTTCATTTTTTTAATTGTTTTTAGCTCCTTGTAATATCCATACCCTGACTTTTGTCCTTTCTTCCGCAGATAGAGGTCTGTCAGGAGGCATTGTTTGAAAATAGTTGGTCATAGATTTATAAGATTTGCTATTATCGGGGTTTCCGGGATCAACAGAGCTTAAGATATTTTCGTAATTGGTATATACCTCTCCTTCTTTAGCTGTAGATTGATCGTGACATCCGCTAATAGCACAGCCTGTTTGAAAAATAGGAAGCACCTCGTTGGAAAAACTTACTTCAGGAAGTGCGTCAATGTTATCGTTTTTATGACTACAGGATGTCATGATAATAGCCATTCCAAAAATAGTTAGAAATAGAAATAAATATTTTCTCATTTGTTTATATTGTTATTTAAATAAATTCTAAACAGTAAGAATCTGTATATATTGCTTAGACCTTTCATGTTTTGAAAAATAACTATGACTTAATATTTTTTTTCTCATTGTATATAGGATTTAATTTTTAACAATGTATTAGTGTAATAAAAGGGATTATACTTACAATTTTGTCATAAAAAAATTAATATTTTGCATAACATGAAACCTGAAATTCCAAACCTCTTTTTATAAAACGGCTTCGAAATCACTCCTTACAGTCGAGCTTTCGAGTCCTAAGTTTTCCCTTATTTTATTGAAAATATTCTAATAGGCGAGTGTCTCTGACCTCGCTTATTCACTTCTAAAATCTTAAATCGTTAACCCCGTGAAATTGGCATAGCCTAAATTGAAATTTATTTCACAGGGTTAATCGATATTCGAAATTACTAACCCCTCAAAATATTTCAATCATTATATTTTCACATTGAACACCTACCGGCGTTCAATCTCCCTCTTTCCTTCACCCCGCATTTCATACGGGGCTATTCACATTAAACCACTTTCGCGGTTTTTTGATCATAATCTAATTCCTCTTCGCTACTCGAGACTTCCGCTACGCTCAAGCTTCCGTTTCTCTTTAGCTTCCGTTTTGCTTCAACCAGAAACTCCCAAACCTGAAACTTGAAACTTGAAACCTCCAAATACAAACCGGCTTCGAAATCACTCCTTCTAGTCGAGCTTTTGAGTCCTAAGTATTCCATTTTTTTATTGAAAATATTCTAATAGGCGAGTGTCTCTGACCTCGCTTATTCACTTCTGAAATAGAAGTAATTGTATTTACGAGTATTATATGAAGAGTGAGGAATAAGACTTATGTTAAAGAAGTTTTTTTGTTAGCAAAATCTGCTATATGGTTTTATGAATATATATTATCTCTTATAGAGTCGATAAGATTTTGTGCTACCTCAGGTCTTTGAAGTTTGTTTTTTATGGTAGTTCTGAGGTTTCGTTCTTCGTTTAGGATTTTTGCAAGGAGAGGATTTTTATAAACATCTTGGATAAAGTTTTTTGATTCATTAGTGCTCAGAGCATTGTCAAGATATCTGTGAACATTCTTTAGGAAATCTGTTGTGTTGTTTTTCTTGTTCATAATGCAGATTTTTTACTTGTTTCTATTTGATAAATGAATTGTTTTTCATTTAAAACTTACACATAATTTAATTTTCTAAAACTATTCTTCTTCTTTACCGGATCTATAATCCTTGTATCCCAATGAAAAAGCATATTTTTTTAATAAATCTTTCAAAGTATTTCGAGCCCTAAAAAGCCTTGATCTTACGGTTCCGATAGGAACACCAATTATTTTAGATATTTCCTTATACGAAAAATCTTCAATATCGGCTAACAAAATAACTGTTCTAAACTCAGGAGGCAATGAATTAATGGCTTTCGTAATCTCATCACCCATCATTTCTTCTATCGACTCCTCTTTTAGATTCAAATACTTATTATCAGTTACATCGTCACTCTTGTGATAATTAATCACGTCCTCAAAATCAACTCTATCAGGTTGCTTACTCTTTTTTCTGTAATCGTTTATATAAGCATTCTTCAGTATTCTAAACAACCAAGCCTTTGCATTAGTTCCCTTATCAAACTTTTCTGCAAATCTAAATGCTTTCATATATGTTTCCTGTACAAGGTCATTTGCATCATTATCATTGTAAGTGAGGTAATAAGCAAATGTCTTTAAAGCCTCAACATGAGGAAGAAATTCTTTCTCAAAAATTTCAATTTTTTCTTCTCTTGTTAATTTTTCTTTTTCTTCCGACATGTATATTTAGAATTCTACTGTTTATAATACAAAGATAATTAAATTTCAAGTATTTTTATTGTTCAAATAAGATTTAGTTTTATATTAGCAGATAAATTAAGAATTTGAAGAGTTTTTTTTATAAACGCAGATTTGATATAATAGAAAAACCAATACTTAAAATAGATATATGGGTAAAGAAAAAGTGAAGCATATTGCTATAGCAGGAAATATTGGAGCCGGAAAAACTACTCTGACCGGTCTGCTTGGGAAAAATTACAATTGGAAAGTTTTGTATGAGGATACTACAGTTAATCCTTACCTTGAGGACTTCTATGCTGATATGTCGCGGTGGTCATTCAATTTGCAGATATATTTTTTAAATAGCAGATTTCAGCAAGTGAATGAAATCAGAGAAGGGAATCAAACGGTTGTCCAAGATAGAACTATATACGAGGATGCTAAAATATTTGCTCCCAATCTATACGAGATGAATTTTATGAAAAAGAGAGATTTTGATAATTATATATCTCTTTTTGAATTGATGTCAAAATTCGTTCAACCTCCTGATTTGCTTATTTACTTAAAGGCCGATGTTGCTACTTTGGTAGATCATATTCAGGCAAGAGGTAGAGCTTATGAAGGCAAAATTAATCTTGATTACTTAAAAAAACTCAATGAAAAGTACAATCAATGGATAGATGGTTATGATATTGGTAATCTATTGATCATAGATATAAAAGGCAAAGATTTTTTAAATAATAAAGAGCATCTTGGTGAAGTGATTGAGAAAATAGATGCTACACTATTTGGTCTTTTTCCTATTGAATAAACTCTGCTGTAATGTTTGAAATAAATAGTCAAGGGAAAAAGTTGGTTTTAGACATACCGGTAGTGATGGGAATTCTCAATCTAACACCGGATTCATTTTACGATGGAGCCCGTTATAATTCTATCTCCAAATCTTTAGATAGAGTTGAACAAATGATTGAGGAAGGTGCTTCCATTATCGATATTGGGGGGATGTCATCAAGACCGGGAGCTGATTTTATATCGGTTGAAGAAGAGATAAAACGCGTGATTCCCATACTAAAAGAAATAAGAAATACATTTCCTGAAGTTTTTATCTCAGTAGATACTTTTAGAGCCGAAATTGCCGATATGTCATTGGCAGAGGGAGCGGATATTATCAATGATATAAGTGCCGGAGAACTTGATGAAGGAATTTTGACTGTGGTAGCTAAATACAAATCACCTTATATATTTATGCATATGAAAGGAATTCCAAAGAATATGCAAAATGATCCACGGTACAATAATGTTGTTGCTGATGTGCTGAAATATTTATTGCAAAAATTAAGAAAATTCAAATCTTTAGGAATAGAGCAGTTGATTGCCGATCCGGGTTTTGGATTTGGTAAAACAATTGAAGATAATTTTAATTTGCTGAAAAACCTTGATGTGTTTAAGATATTGGAAATACCGGTATTAGCCGGGGTTTCGCGAAAATCAATGTTGTACAAAACTTTGGGTATAACTCCGGAGAGTAGTCTCAATGCTACTACGGTTGCCAATACGATTGCCCTAATGAATGGAGCGAATATCCTCCGGGTTCATGACGTAAAGGAAGCTGTTGAAGCGATTAAGTTGATGAACAATTAAGCTAATAGATTTTGGCCTACAAGAACGTGTTCTCCTTTTGAGATATTTATTTTATCCAAAATATCAGTCTCTGTTAATAAAATCACAGTTGAACCCAGTTCAAAAGCTCCTAATTCATCACCTTTTCTGAAATTGAAAATGATATTTTCTTCATCAATTGATTTTGTTATCATTTTTGTGCCAAAATTCAAGACTATTTTTCCCACTACTAAGGCACCTACCAATACCATTGCAAATTTGCCAAATTCACTATTTCCATATAGGACTATCTTTCTATTATCGCAAAAAAGAGTATCGTATTTATCAACATTTTTTGGTTTTACGGAGTATAGATCTCCTGAAATATATATGATTTTTTCGATTTGCATATCAAAGGGAGCATGGAACCGGTGGTAGTCAGCGGGAGAAAGGTAGAAAATAGCAAAGCTTTTAAAATTTATATTTAAGATTTTCTTCAAAAAAGCAGATAATTTGCAAGCCATTCCTTTTACTTCGATAATCATATCACTACTGACCTTGCCAAAATCAGTAATAATACTGTCTGCCGGAGAGAGTAATTTGCCTTGAAATTGCCTTGCATTTGGCTTTAATTTTCGGGTAAAAAAATCAACAAAAGAATCAAAATCTCCTATTTTTCTTTCAAACTGATCCATGTCAATATGATAATACTTAACATATTTTTTTAGAACCGGATTAAGCATCCATTTGGGGATTTTTTTAGATGCAAAAAATCCCATAAATGCTGAAAAAGTCTGTGGTCCGAAAATATTACGTATTCCCCAAGATCTGATTATACTTTCAAACATTATAATTATTTATTAAATCTATCGAAAAGGAAACCGTATTTCAAGGATTTTAACAGTAGTATTGCCGCAAGGAGTAAGTTTACTAAATAAAAAGTTTGCGGTAGTATTGCAAATCCCAATAATACAATCAAAATCATTACACTTATGATTTTGAAAATCATTTTCTTTCTTTCTTCCTTTAAAAAGAATGTCAAGATGAACAATGGGTTTAGCCATAGCAAATTGAGATTCCATTTAGTCACAACATAATCGGTAAACAGCATTGTGAAGAGCAAAAATAAAGAGAATAATGAAGCGAGGATAAACCATAACCGGTCATAAATCTTGAAATAGTTTTTGGATTTAATATACGAAAATGCAAATAGTAAAATTTCAATAATGAATAGAATACTGATCGGGAATATCGGTTTTTGTGTTAAGCTATTTGTAATAGTCATATCGGGAAAATCGTAAATTACCTTATGATTTTTAAAAAAAGGTTTTTCTCCCCCTCTATTTACGATTTTTGCTTTTTGGAGATTATCAACCATATACACCGGAACAAAGAATATTTCTTCGAGCTCAAGTTTCTTGTCGTTATTGGTTCCTGCGATAAGTTGTATTAAAAAATTTGTCCATGGGAATAATTGAAACTTGTCATCACAAATATCCCTATAAGTAATATCATTGTGCGTATCCTCATAAACAATTTTACCTACGATACTTTTTTTAATTGCATTCATGGTAAATGTCGCACAATTTCTCAAATAAAACTCATAATTGTAGTATCGATTTTCATTTTTTGCATTTTGCTCCAAAAGGTTGTACAATCGACGTTTTTCCAAGATATTGAGATTTAATTCATATAAATCTACATCTCTTTCAGCTCTTTTGTAAGTCTTCAATTCTTGTTGGAAAGTTTGGTGAGTATCCAGAAAAAATGTCAAATTTCCTGTAACCAATTTGAGCATAAAATTACCACCATATGCTGCCCCCCCGTAATTATATACCTTATCAATACCATTTGGTTTGTCTTCAATCCATATCGCAACATGTCCCCAGATAGAAGCAAAATCTTTGTAATATGGTCCGACTGTCATCAAATAAACCTTTGACTCATTCGATAGTTTTTTTGCTTGAGCACCACTTAATAGTACAAAAAACATTGAAAAAATAAGTATTATCTTTCGCATCTAATTAATTTTTTTTGCAAAAGTAATAAAAACTAATTATTCTGCTATACTTACGTTCGTTTCTTGTTACTCTTTTAAATAGCTGTAAACTTATTTTATTTTATACAGCTATTTGTTATTTGCTATTTTTTAACACTTTATAGTCTTACCCTGAATCGCTGTTCTTTTAGGAATTTATCAATAAGTGATAAGTTATTATTAAGATAAGCATTTACTTAATCATACCAAGTTATTGTCTTCAAGAACCTTTCTTACTTTTTCTTCGCTTAAACCTGTGATATTAGAAAGGATATTGATAGATAGGTCATTTTTCCAGCCATTTAGAATTACTTCTGATTTGCCTTTCTCTATTCCTTTCTCTATTCCTTTCTCCATTCCTTTCTCCATTCCTTTCTCCATTCCTTTCTCCATTCCTTTCTCTATTCCTTGTTTTATCCATGTATCGTAAGCGGTCATAACATCTGATTTTATGGGTGTAGGTAAATTTTCTATAATTTCCAATATTACCTTAACATCTATGTTTCTTAAAACATAA
>JALVEE010000064.1 GCA_027008645.1 Saprospiraceae bacterium | reverse complement strand
ATCCGCATCAACTGATACTGGTACATGATCATTACATGCTAATGAGCTTGTTGGTGTTTGGAATTCTTCTACTCTTAAGTCAAATGAACAACTATCTGTCTTAACACCGCCTTCCAATAAATACAATTTTACTGTCTCTGTATTTCCTTTACAGATTGGATCTCCAATCGCAGGCCCCTCTCCTAATACTATTCCGTCTGTAATCGGTGGTTCACCTGTATCTAATGTAACGTCAGCACCACAACCGATAAAGTCTTTTGTTCTAACATAAAGCGTAATATTTTCACCCGCTGCTAAAGCAATAGAGAAATGACCGGTTTGATCATTAGGACCATTTGGATCATATATATCGTTCAATACCCATTGACCATCTTTCATATATCCAAAATCATCCCAGAATGCACCTCCAAAGTCTTCTGTATGGTAAGTCCAGTCAAATTCAAAAGTAGTCGCAGTCGTAGCTACAAAGTTAACCATTGTATAGTTCCAATAAGCTTGATCTCCGTTTCCTGAACAAGTTGAACTATTATCATAACATTCCATGAAAATTTGAGTAGGAAGATTTGATAAATCAAACATGCTCGGACCATAGGTATTAGCAGGTCCATTTAAAGTAAATTCTTGAGTAAAATCAGGAGGAAAAGCTTGTGTATTTGGATCGTACTCAGGAAATCCTGAAGGATCAAAAGGATCAACAAATCCACCAGCTCCATCAGGCTGTTGCAAAATAGTATCATATTGAGTAGCACAATCTCCCATTGTCCTTGCTTCGTATTGCGCAGGCCAACAACATTCTCCCGCATCAAGATAAATAACTTTGTCTCCTGGGCAATTCAACTTACAGTCTCCTGCACCACCTCCTGCAGCAAGGTCATAAGTTATAGTCGCATCAATATCTACAAAAACATGGTCATTAAAACCATCATTATCATGTATTTGAAAATCTATTGAATTGATAGGGAGATTAGCTGAAAAATCATAAGCCTCAATATCTGTTCCACAAACACCCGCAGAAACAACAGCTCCGTTAACTAAAATATCCCATCCATACCATGATGGACAGTATGTAGTACCACCTGTACTACTAAAGTAATGACTTGTAAAATCATTAACAACAACATTTGTAATTGTTCCTCCGGCTGGAACACAAGACAAATCTACAGATACTACTCCACCATCCTGATCATTGCCGTTGTCCATACCGGTTTGTACAAAATCGCAAGTCTGTGCAGTAGCAAACATACCACTAAGCATAAACACAGCAATCGTAAATATTTTTATAAATTTTTTCATAAGATTGAGTTTTGGTTTAATAAAATTTAATTTCTAATTTTAAAATCGATTATTCGCTGAGCAAATCGACATACTCTTGCTTCACTGCACTTACATAATCGCCAATCCCGGGTGTACCCGCCGGAATTCTATTTGAAGCCATTTTATAAGTATTTTCAATTGCTTCACTTACAGTTTTTCCTGCTTTAAGATCACGCAAAATCAAATGTCCAAAAGAATAGCGCAATTCATTTACTGACTCCTGTACCATTTTCGGAGTCAATGCTTGATTAGCTCTTCTTAAAGAAGCTGTTCTTGGAGGCAACTTAGCAAGCTTCTCCGCAACTAACTTTTCTGCATTCTTTGTATCAACATACTGTGCGCTCACAGTAGATGAACTAAACATAAATAGACCAATCAACAAAAACAATGGAAACACCATTTTTGCTCTAAGCCCTAAAAAATTCAAATTCATTTTTTTCATGAGATTGAGTTTTGGTTATTAAAATAATTATTTCGGTTAAAAGTTAACATCACGCCTTTGCGCAATCGAGTTTCGTCTATATAATCTCCATCACATCGTGAAAGAGCTCATACCAAATATCCCATTTTATTATAAAATAAAATGATTATTTTTCTTTTTCTTATTTCGATTTCGTCTTTTAACAAGGGTGGTTTATGCCCTTATTAAAGGTAGTTCCAGATATATAATAATGTCGTATAAGCAAAAAACATATACATCTGGAATACAAAGTTAGAACTTTTTACTAAAAAACAAAATAAAAATCAATTATTTTATATAATTTTTTATCATAAGATATTATTGAATATATAAAATGAGAAAAATCAAAGTACAGTGTAAGAAAAGAAAAAAAATACAGCCACATAAAATGCAGCTGTATTAATTTGCAATTTATAAGCCGGATTCTGTTTTCATTGAGCAAACAATGAACCTTCATCATTTATCTAAGCATTATATCAATAATGCATCTGCTGCCTACCCCTTTCGGCATATTTAATAAATATTCGAGCGAGCAACTCTCAAACCGAAATATACGCGACATTACAACCCATAAGGTTTATCCCCAATACTTGTTGCCAAATAAAGGCGTGCGCTCTTACCACACGTTTTCACCCTTACTGCTATACAAAATTGCAGCGGTTTAGTTTCTGTGACACTTTCTATCTTCCCATCGTTTTGAGAAGTCCACCGGTTAAGTGGTATGGTGCTCTAAGTTGTCCGGACTTTCCTCATCCCAATATTATATCGGAACGCGATGAAGAAATTGCTATAAAATTTAGAAGCACCTACTCAACAAAAATTATATAATCAAAGTTCCCATTTACTAAATTTATCCATTTAATTAATTATTTTTGTGACCAAAATACAATGGATGAATAGAAACAGGGAAATTGTTGAAAATCTTCTTAAACAAGCAGGGATTATCATTGGGGGGAATTCTCCTTGGGATATCAATGTAACAGATGACAGATTCTTCAAAAGTATCATTAAAGACGGCGAACTCGGATTGGGGGAATCATTTATGAAAGGCTGGTGGGATTCACCAAGTATGGATCAAATGATATTCAAATTATTCGAAAGCAATATTCAAGATAAAGTTAAAGAAAATATAAACACTCTCCTATGGATTGCATTAGCTAAAATTACCAACTTTCAATCAAAAAATAAAGCCAAACTTGTAGGCCTAAAACATTATGATATCGGAAACAAGCTTTTTTCCTTAATGCTCGACAAAAGGATGAATTACAGTTGTGGCTACTGGGAAAAAACCGATAGTCTGGATACAGCTCAAGAAAATAAATTGGAACTTGTCTGTAAAAAACTTCAACTCGAGCCCGGAATGAATGTATTGGACATAGGCTGCGGTTGGGGTGCTTTTGGTAAATACGCTGCTGAGCATTACGATGTAAAAACAACAGGCATTACTATATCTAAAAACCAAAAAGAATTGGGGGAAAAATTATGCGCCGGACTTCCGGTAACATTTGAATTAAAAGACTATAGGGAACTAACAGGAAAATACGATAGAATTGTAAGCATTGGAATGCTAGAACATGTCGGCTACAAAAATTATAAAAACTTCTTTAAAACTGTAAATAGATGCTTAAGCGACGATGGCATCGCCTTAATTCACACCATAGGATCAAATAGAACGGTAACAACCACCAGCGCATGGCTGGATAGATATATATTTCCAAATGGAATGATCCCTTCTATAAAGCAGATTGGTGAAGCGATTGAGAGAAAATTTGTAATGGAAGATTTGCACAACTTCGGGCATTATTATGACACAACATTGATGGCGTGGTATCACAACTTTGATAGCAATTGGGATAAGATGAAAGATGATTACAACGATGAATTCTATAGAATGTGGAAATACTACTTGTTGACAAATGCCGCCGGTTTCAGAGCCCGCTACAACCAACTATGGCAAATTGTACTAACAAAAAAAGGTATCAAAGGTGGGTATCAATCCATCAGATGATACAAAAATTTGGAACAAATAGCAAAATAACGAAATGGTAAAAAGAATCAATTTTTCGATTACCCGGGTTTTCAATGAAGCATAAATATAAAAAGAACGAATACTTCACACACAAAATGCTTTAGTATGCTTGACTTGAAACTAATGCAAAGTGCAATAATTAGCAATATCTTGTATTAATCCTCCTTTACTTTGTCCAAATAACCAAAGTATTCAAAAGCCAATCCTATAATAACAAATACCAAAGTCCAAATCAATGTCAAAATAAGTAATTTAAACGCTAACATATCAATAATTTTTATGAATGATGATGAATACTTTCTTCCAAATAAGGATCATTTTCTCCTACTAATGGTGCATTTGACAGACACTTAAACGTCACAAATAAAAACAGACTCAAGAATCCTATCATGACTCCTATCTCAGGTAAAGACGGATAATGCGATATATGTTCATGGATTCCTGTAAATTCAGCAGTAGCTTCTCCAACAAATGGCTTTACATTCAACCACATATCCAACCAGTGACCGATGAACGTCAATACAGCAATAACCACAAGTACAACATTGCTTTTCTTTGCAGTATTTATCATAAGCCCCAAAAATGGAACTATAAAATTAAGAATTAATATCGTGTAAAAAATAACAGGAAACTCACCTTGTTGAACTTTAAAGTGTACGGTCTCCTCCCCAACATTTCCAAACCAAATCAACATATACTGATCAAAAAATAGATATGACCAAAATATACTAAAAGCAAATAAAAATTTCCCCATATCGTGAAGATGCTCTTTAGTAACCAATTCAAAATAACCTTTTCCTCTAAGATAAACCAAAACGATTATCATAACTGATAAGACGCCTACAAACCAACTTGAAGCTGTGTACCACGCATACATAGTACTATACCAATGAGGTTCAATTGACATCAACCAAAGCCATATCAAAAGAGCGCTTGAATAACCCGCAATAGGAAGAAATGTACCTGCCCAGTTTCTCATTTTTTGATGTGCAGAATAATCTCCTTTAACACCGGCATCTTCCAATAATGAAAGGCTTCTGAGTTTATAACGATACAATAACCAGACACCTACAAACAATAATGTCATGATCATAAATGTATTTTTATTCAAAAACGCGGATTTACCTTGAAGTACCTCATCGTGAGCTACATGTTCTGCATCATTCCAAAGATACAGATGATGCCATCCAAAGTAATTACCAAGTGCAACAATAAAAATAATTACCGCGCCGGGAATCAAAAATGCATTAAATGCTTCAAAAAGCCTTTTGAATACACTGTACCATCCCGCCCAAGCTGCAATAAAGGCTGATAAAGCAAAAAGTGCCATCAATGCCATTCCCATAAAATATGAATTATTTAGAATGATATCTCCCCAAAATTGACTATGCAGCTCATCTCCAACTACAAAATACTCAACAATCAAACTTAAAAGTCCAATCACGATACCTACTAATAATACTGTCTTTAGCTTTCCAGAAAATTCAAATCGATTCATTTCAAATTGAAATTTATTTTTTTAATATTGTTTTATTCTTACAGGCAAAATATACTTGCTCTATTTTTGTAATGATCTGATGTAACCAATAACTTGCCACCTCTCTTTGTAATCCAATTTATCACCAAATGACTCCATCATATTTCTACCTTTCATGATCGTGTAGTAATATCTCCCATCGGATGAATTCTTCAAATCATCTGATAAAAAATTAGCAGGCATGGCAGGATATGCTCCTCCATCTTCTCTGACCAAATAACCCTCACCATCTCCTTTCTCTCCATGGCAAATAGCACAGTAAATACCAAAAAGATGCTTTCCGGCAGCAATATTCTCTTTGGTGGCAGGAAAAGGAGACTTAGTTATCTCGGCAATAGCCCTTTGCCTTTCGTCTTCTGTATCTCCATAGTAAAAAGGGCGACTGTCTGAAACTCCATTGTCTCTTGATATTGTTCCCTTCACAGGTTTTCTAGGCTTACCGTAAAACCGATAATCTTTTTTATCCACAAATTCATTTCTATCGTAATAAGTACCATAATTAGCCTCATAGGCAATCGAATGATACATGTCCGGCATATATTCACTACCTGTATTATTCACACCGGCTTTTTGACATGAACTAAAACTAAACAATATAGCAAGTACTATGACAAAAATAAAGTTTTTTATTATTTTCATTTCAATTGATTTTAAAATTATCAAGCTTTCAATGTTTTTTCTAATATTTCCTCAGCATTATTTGCTCGCAAAAATTGTTTCGCTTCATCCGCTTCTACTTCGGCATTGTCAAAAGCAAGGCAAAATTTATCATCAGATATTCTTTCATCGAGCACATCATTATCAACACCAAATCCCATTCCTGAAACAACATAAAATGAAACGGTCATACCGATAGCTGCAAAAAGAACAGTCAACTCAAAAGTAATCGGGATAAAGGAGGGAACAGCCCAATATGGTTTCCCACCAAATATAATCGGCCAATCTTTTGTAAATATCCAAGTCATTCCTAAAAAAGCAGTCAATGTACCCAATAATCCATATATAAATCCTGCTATATGCAACCTGGATTCTTTTAATCCTAAAACAGGATCTAAACCGTGGATAGGCATTGGTGAATACACATCATATATTTCCATACCTCTACTCCGAGCCTCTCGTACCGCTTCAATAATATCGTGCTCTTCACTATACACACCGTAAACAATATCTTTTCTATTCTTCATTATTAATGATTTTATATTTTATCAATGACCTTTAACTGCATCTTCACCAACATACTGATCACCTCCCGTTTTTAATATATGTTTTACCTCAGCTACAGCTACCACCGGCGCAACTCTCGCAAATATCAAAAACATAGTAAAAAACAATCCAAATGTTCCTAAATATATACTGATTTCAATCCAAGTAGGTGAATAATAACTCCAAGAACTAGGTAGGAAATCACGAGCTAGCGTAGTACCGATAATTACAAATCGCTCAAACCACATACCAATATTTATCAATATTGAAAGCATAAATGTAAAAGTAACATTTCTCCTTAGTTTTCTCGACCAAAAGAATTGTGGTGAAACAACATTGGCGAACATCATACCAAAATATGACCACCAATATACACCAAAGGCTCTATTAAAGAAAGCAGCTTGCTCATAAATATAACCGGAATACCAAGAAATAAACAATTCTGTAATATAAGCAACCCCCACTATGGATCCTGTAGCCAAAATCACCTTGTTCATTGACTCGATATGCGCAATAGTAATATACTGCTCAAGATGCAATACCCTTCTTACAATTAACATCAAAGTCAATACCATAGCAAATCCTGAAAATACCGCACCCGCAACAAAATACGGAGGAAATATAGTCGTATGCCATCCGGGAACAACACTGGTAGCAAAGTCAAAACTTACTATTGTATGAACTGATAATACCAATGGTGTTGCCAAACCGGCAAGTACCAATGCCAAATATTCCCATCTTTGCCAGTGTTTAGCCGATCCAGTCCAACCCAAAGCGAAAAATGAATATATTTTCTTTCTAAGTCCTTTTGCTCTATCTCTAATAGTTGCCAAATCAGGAACTAATCCCGTGTACCAAAATAACAATGAAACGGTAAAGTAAGTAGATATAGCGAATACATCCCAAAGCAAAGCTGAATTAAAGTTCACCCACAATGAACCCCTTGTATTCGGGTAAGGGAAAATAAACATCGCATTCCATATCCTTCCCATATGTATCATTGGAAACAATCCGGCGCACATAACGGCAAAAATAGTCATAGCTTCAGCTGCTCTGTTAACTCCCGTCCTCCATTTTTGTCTAAAAAGCAACAAAATAGCGGATATCAAAGTCCCTGCATGTCCAATACCAATCCACCAAACGAAGTTGGTAATATCCCATCCCCAGTTTATAGTCCTATTCAAATTCCAAGTACCTATACCGACATAAATTGTCCAATAAACAGCAAATGAACCTAAACTCAACAAAGCAACCGCAGGAATAAATACCATTATCCAAGACAACGGCGGTGCTTTCTCCGTTGGGGAAACCAAATCCTCAGTAATATCATGGTAAGTCTTATGCCCTAAAACCAAGGGCTCTCTAATACTCGATACTGGTGCACTCATTTTGTATTATTTATTATTTTTCAAATTTTTATTAAGATTTATACTCCTCATTCCTGTTATTAACTTTCATTGTATAACAAACAGATGATCTCACATTTGTTTCTTCAAGAGCTATAAAATTCAAAGGACTCTCTTTCCTCTTGTTCAATTCATTATCTTTGTCATTCATATCTCCAAATACAATAGCTTCAGTAGGACAAGATGCTTGACAAGCTGTAACAACATCGTCATCCCTTAGTTTTCTCTGCTCTTTCTTAGCATTTAATTTACCCTCTTGGATTCTTTGAACACAGAAACTACATTTCTCTATTACACCCCTCTGTCTAACTGTGACATCAGGATTCAAAACCATTCTGAATAATGGGTCATCGGCAATCGCTCCACTCACATCACCCAATGTTGCCATCTCTTGACCTTCAAACAATGTAGGCTCATTATCATTGAATATATCGGCTGTTGTATAATCCAACCAATTAAATCTTCTTACCTTATAAGGACAGTTGTTAGCACAATACCTCGTACCTATACATCTGTTGTAAACCATCTGATTAAGCCCCTCTGTACTGTGATTTGTTGCATTAACAGGACAAACATTCTCACAAGGAGCATTGTCACACTGCTGACACATCATCGGTTGGTAAACAGTATTTGGGTTCTCAAGCTCACCATAGAAATATCTGTCTATTCTCAACCAAGACATTTCATGATGCCTGTGTACTTCGTGTTTTCCTACTACCGGAACATTATTTTCTGCCATACATGCCACCGTACACGCTCCACATCCTGTGCACAGATTGGTATCTATTTGCATTCCCCAATGATGTCCCAAAGCATATAAATCATCATATCCCTTGTATATCTGTTGTTCATTGAGATGCTTAAATTCTTTTCTTTTCTCTTCAAGCTCCTCAACATTCTCCTTAAGTTCTTTAATGCTTGATTTGAAAACAACTGATCTATCTGTTAAAAATCCTTGGAATCCTTCAACCCCAAAGACATCTTTCCAAAATGAATCAGGAAATGCAGCTTCATCAGCATTTTTGATCTCACCTGTCTCCTTATCTTTGGCCGTTACACCAAGTGTATGGTGGTACTGTACATGTGCAAAATCCTTATCAACACCAACCTTCTCACTAACTTTCACTCCTGTTAAATAATACTGTGTCAAACCATCTTTATCCGCTAAGATATCATTGACATCTACACCGACATTACTACCGACTAAACCCGCATATTTCCTTCCATATCCCAATGGTAGGGCAACAGTGCCTTGCATTTGGCCAAAAGTAGAAACAACCGCAACTTTTTTCTTAATTCCTCCTGCATCAAACTCAACTGTATCACCGTCTTCAAGATTATTGAAAAGCACAAAATCCTTATCGCCGTCAAATCCTATAGGTATTTGCAAATGATTACCCCAAGCTGTTCTGTCAACAGGATTTGGCATCTCTTGCAACCATGGATTTTCAGCAAATTGCCCGTTACCGGCATTTACCGTTTCGTAAAACGATACTTCCATTCCTTCTCCCGGTTTTGAGACTCCGGCAGCAGCAGAAGCTACATCAGCATTAAAAGTGACTTCTATTTTTTCCGGTGCTGAATAATAAACACCATCTTTCAAAGCTTTGTCCCAAAAGGCTCTAAAACCTCCTGTCTCATCCTCTGAAAAGAATATATTTTTCCAATTATTTTTCAGATATTGATAATAAGGTTGCTCTATTGATGCATCTACTCCAACCGACCATTTCAGCAAACTCACTTCAGCTTGTCTAGTATTAAAAATAGTACTAATAGTAGGTTGCATCAAACTATAATGCCCTCTTTTTGGCATAGCATCACCCCAACTTTCAAGAGAATGACTTGCCGGAGCAAGATAATCACAAGCTATTGCGGTATCATCCAAACTATATCCTACAGAAACCTTGGTTTTAACCTTTGCTAATGCCTCCTTGAATTTCTTTTTGCCTGAATAATCATACAATGGATTTGCATCCAAAAACAAAACTGTATCTACTCTTCCACTGGCCATATCTTTCACCAATTGTGCCATCTCTCTTTCATCTCCCTGCCTTTGGTATGAAGCCTCTGTAAAATCCACAGTGGAACCTATATTTCCAAGCAAATCATTGATTTTGTTTACAAGTATCTGTTCTCCTATATTATTATTGCCACATACTACCAAACTATTACCTTTTGCTCCTAACAATTCTTTGGCAGCCAAAGATAGATTCTCTTTTGCTTTTCCCTCCAAAGCCAAACCACTTACAGTTTGTCCTCCTGTTGCTTTTGCAATTTCGTTGTGCAAATAAACAATAGCCGCTCCTTGTTCGGAGGGTTTAACCATTATTCTATTATCAGCATTGGAACCTGTCAAGGACATAAATGACTCGACTTGAATATGTCTTGACATTTTAGGATTCTCAATACTCTTTATTTTTCTTTTTTGAACATATTTTTTTGAATACTCAATCGGAGAAATCCAAGTACCAAGAAAATCCGCATTGAAACTAACTATCACATCAGCTTTATCAAACTTATAATCAGGAATCTCTTTTTTGCCAAAGCTTTTTTCATTTGCAATCAAAATTGCAGCAGAAGATACCGGATCGTATGTTACGACCTTAGTATTTGGGTATTTTGAAATAAAATCAGCAAATACTTTTTTCTTGGTAGGACTCAAAACCGTATTAGTGACAATTCTAGTATTAGAAGTCAATTTTGAACTAATGGCATTGTCCAAATCTTTCCAGGAAATATCTGCAAATTTGTCTCCTTTTTTAACCTTTGGTGATTTTAACCTATTATTATTGTACAAATTCAGTACTTCCGCTTGAGCTCTGGCCGAAGTACCTCCAAAAGTAACTTTTGATAATTTATTTCCTTCGATTTTTATAGGTCTTCCTTCTCTTGTTTTGACTACAATAGCGCAGTAATCTCCACCTCGCACATAACTGGAAGCATAATATGTAGGCACACCGGGAACGATTTGCTCAGGTTTAACTACATATGGAATGGCTTTTTTTACAGGAATATCACATCCGGCTGCAAGTGTTGCCGCACCAACTCCAAAACCTAAAACTTTAAGAAAATCTCTTCTATTGGTTGTTCCTAAGCTAGTACTCCCGTTTTCTGCCATCTCTTGTGCAGTAGGAGGAACATCTTTAAATTCATTTGCTGCATTTTCAACAAACTCCTTATTTACTCTCAGATCCTTTTTACCAATCCAAAGATTATTATTATTTTTCTTCATCTTATTATGATTTCTAAATTATTAGCTTATTTGACTTATATTAATAGTGACATTTTTGACAATCCAGCCCCCCGATATCCTTTACTGTTACTCCGGATCTTTTTCCTTCATTCATTTCAGCGTGATATTTTGCAAAATATTTGTCATAATACTTATTGTCCTCAAATTTTACGTTTGTTTTTCTGTGACAATTAACACACCAACCCATTGATAGTGGAGCGTATTGCTTTACTGTTTCCATTTCCTCAATTGGGCCGTGACATTCTTGACACGCGATTTTACCAACTGTGACATGCTGAGAGTGATTGAAGTAAACATGGTCAGGCAAATTGTGAACCCTATTCCACTCGATTGGACCTTGCACCTTGTCTTTGTACTCATTTGTCAATGATGCTACAATATTTTTCCATTGTTTATCAGCAATAGCATCATCACCTTTATTTTCTTTTTTAAGCCAAGCAGTGAAAACTTTTTTCACATCCTCTTGACTCATTTTATCATATCCCTTGATATACTTTCCTGATGTAGGATCAAACCCAATAGAAGCATATATCTTAGTCAATTCTTGAGTACCGTATTTACTTCCTTTCTTTATCCCCTTATGACATTTCATACAAGTATTTGTTCCCGGAATCATAGCGTGTCTTGATCTTCGTGCTGCGTCGTGACAAAACTCACAATCTATTTGATTATCTCCTGCGTGAACTTTATGCGAATATGCTATTGGTTGATCGGGTTGATAACCTTGTTGTCTTCCTAATGCAATACCCCTGACAGCAGTAAAATATATTCCGAATACCACAAAGCCAAATGTGGCAAATTTCAAAACAGTCCTATTTGCAAATAATATTCCTAGTACAGAAACTTTCTTTTCTTCACCAAATTCATCTCTATATGCTTTCACTCTTGTCTTAGCTACTCTATACGCCATCATCAAAGCGACCAAAAGCAATAAAGCAAATAGAATTAAATAAAACGGAAGACTACTGAAGAAGCCGGGTTCATCGGTTGCTACAGCCTTTGTTTCAGCCAAGTCCAAATACTCATTTTCTGTTGATTTTGCTTTTGCTACAGGCGCATTGGCTGATTCAGGATTATCCGTATATGCTAATATAGCCCTAATCTCATCATCGGTAATAGTAGGATTAGGAGTCATTGGAATCTTGTTGAACTTCTCAAAAAGCTTAGTAGCATATTCATGCTTTTCTTCAAGAAGTTTTTGCGGATTTCTAATCCAAGCATATAGCTCATCCTTGTTTTTCCATCTCTCTGATACTTTTAGAAGATTAGGTCCTACCAAATCCCCCTTCAATTTTGAATCGTGACATGCTGCACACCCCTTGGATTTGAATAATTCTTTACCTTTCACTGCAAGAGCATTGTCCTTTGCACCTCCGGCAGAAGCAATTTTTTCTCCTGACTGACTTCGTACATACAGCAATATTGACTCTATTTCCTTATCTGTAATCCCCGGACTTGGCGTCATTGGGATCTTGCTATTCTCCTCAAAAAGTTTTGTAGCATAAGGATGATTTGCCGACAGTAAATCCTGAGGATTTCTTATCCATTTAAACAAATCCTCTTTCTTTTCCCATCGTCCTTCTACTCCTGCAAGTCCGGGACCTACAAGTTTGTCTTTCATATTCTTATTGTGACAAGAGGCGCAAGCTTTTGCCTTAAATAATTGTTTCCCCTCTTCAACGGATTGGGCGTTTATATTTAGCACAAAACCAAACACAAACAGGGCTAGAACAAGCCTGTTATTCAAAATTTTATTATACATCATAGGTAAGATTTATGATTCCCCATTAAAATTAGTCGTTTATAATTGGTCGCAAATGTAAGGAATGAAAGCAAATAAATCAAACAAATTACAAATAATATCTTTATTTTTATTTAGTCTATATAGCAATTTAAGTGTGCTGCATATTTATAATGAGTATAAATACACCATTGCTTATTATGATAACAAAATAGTTATTATTCCAAATAAAAGCAGGTTAGCCCGGATTATTCATGCTTTTGGCTTTATATAGTGTCTGGTCGAAAACACATCAAATTTGAAATTGATTCTTATTGTCATCTTTTGGCTTTTTTACAAGTGATTGATGCAAAGGCATCAATTCATTGCAAAAAAGCCAAAATCTGATCAATAATTATCTAAATTTCAAAAATTGCCTGTTTTCGACCAGGCACTATGTAGAATCAAGGTGTATAAGCGGAATAAACCTATTATAATTTACCGAAACCAAACCTAGCTCCAATGCTTACAATGCTCATTTTAGGACCATAATCAACAGAAAAGGAAAGACCGAAACCTACATATTTTGTCCCTTTTAAAAATAGCTCCAATTCTATTGGAACAGACCAAATAAAAATATCGTCTCTTATTTTGTAATAAGTTACGTCATGACTAAACGATATACCCCCGGATGCTATTAGATAATAACTGCTACGTATTATGCCTCTGCCATAAAACAATGAATATTTATTGAATCTATCGTAATTTTTACCATTGAGAAAGAAATTCACGAATAGTTTTGAATATCTAAACTCATATTTTGATTTTCCCTCTGCGTAGTTTATTCCTAAATGAAAACTTCCACAAATTGAATTACTCTTTCTGATAGCAACCCCCGGATTGGTTCCTATGCCAAGCCAATATCTATGTTCATTCGATTTATCAGATTGACTAAATAATGATATATTGGAAAAGAGCAGAATGATGAATATTACCCGTTTCATAATAAAAATATTTTATTATTTATAAAAAACACATTTACTGTCAAAATATCCATTAGATACAGTTATGGTATCGTCCCAATACTGACCTATCGCCCTAAAATTAAATGTCCCTCTAGCAAACTTTTCAATACTATCAATTTCCAGAATATCCATTACATTATTGAATGAGGAGTCAAGAAAATAATTCCTTGATGATCTTATAAAAACAGGTTTATTTTCTTGATTGATATTTATTGCTCCTTTGCCTGCCACACTATCCAAATAAAATTGGAATACACCTTCATCATAATTATTTGCTTGTAATACAAATTCCCTCGAGTTAAGAATATAGATGGCTCCAAGTGGATCACTTCCATAGAAGTATTGATTTATCTTCCATTCTTTATCATTTAATAGGCATTCAAATTCATGATGTTTTGGGATAGGTCGCCAATAATCGATTTTCAAATCAAATTCACCATCCAATACTTTAATACTTTTTTTCCCATCCTTGGTTATTGCTCTAAATTGAAAAGTCCCTTTTAATACTCCATTTTCTTCGTCAATTTTCGTGACATCTATAAAATTGTCAAAATCCAAATCCAAATAATATCTATCATAAAGATCTCTATCGTCATCTGAAACTTCAACAATATAATCTACAGTATCTTTCAATAAATTTTTACCCAATACCAACTTATTTTCATAAATAATATTTATTGTTTGTTTCCTTGTTCCACTATCATTTTCTCTATTTGCATAAAGCTCTAAATAATCTCCATTGTCATAATTCCTAAAGAATGTAGATCTCAAATTGGGAGAATCCCATCCCCAATCTAACCACCCCCCACTTCGCTGGTAAGAATATGTCCATTCTTCACCATTGAAGTCACATCTAAAAAATTCATGCTTTTTCTTTCTTTCCCTGTAAAACCCGGGTTCAATATTGAGTAAATCGCATGAGGATATCACAAAAAAACTTATCAGAATCAGAAAGGCTTTAGAACTTGTTTTCATGTGTAAATAATTTAAGTTAAAAAACTATGTACTACACCAATGCAAAGGTACACAACATTTTACATTGCAAATTATCTAATTTCGAGAAAAACATATATTTTTTTATATAATATTTACAAAAACCCATGACTTATATAAAAAACATCAATTAAATACCGACTTTATACCTACATAGATTTAAATTATACTATTTTTGTATATAAATAATAAATCATATTCAATGAGATACTTTAATTTACTCTTGAGTTTGACAGTTACAAGTGCTAA
>JALVEE010000063.1:5000-15285 GCA_027008645.1 Saprospiraceae bacterium | reverse complement strand
CTCAGGAGAAGATAAACTGGTGTATTTTATTTTTTCGCTTTATACCAATGTGCCGTAATGCACAAATACATGAGTAAAAATCATTTGACACTTTCTAAAAAACCGGTGAGCTTAAAAAGTGCCTTAGCTCTATGACTAATCTTGTTTTTCTCCTCTAAGCCTATTTCTGCAAATGTTCGATTATATCCGTTTGGTCTGAATATCGGATCATAACCAAAACCACTTGTCCCTTGAGGGGCTGTAGTTATTTCTCCTTCTATTTTTCCCTCAAATATAAATGTTTCTCCTTCCAATATGAGAGCGATTACAGTTTTGAAATGTGCATTTCTGTTTGTAGCGCTATTCAGATTGGACAGTATTTTTTCGATATTTTTATTGTCATTTCTATCTTCTCCGGCATATCGCGCCGAGTATATGCCCGGTTCCCCGTTTAGGGCATCTACTAATAGTCCGGTATCTTCTGCAAAGCAATTATATCCGTATTTATTGTAAATATAAGCTGCTTTTTGAATAGCATTTTCTTCTATAGTTTTACCTGTTTCAGGTATATCTTCAGTTACATTGATGTCAGAGAGAGTTTTGATTTCTATATTCAAATCGCTTGTTAATAGCTTATTTATTTCCAATAATTTGTTTTGATTTGAAGTAGCGAAAACTAATGATTTTTTATTTGTCATTGAATACTTTTTTTAATTCGACCCACAGAGTTTTTTTTAGTTTGATATCATTCTTGATTTTATCAAGACTATTGCTCAATAAAAGAGATAAATCATCAAAATGGTTCCATTTTCCGGGATTGATAATTGCTTGAGTTTTTAATTGATTTGGTTTAATTCCAAATGCTATTAAGTATTTTGAATTGTCATCGTGTTTTATTTTTGATAAATCAATAGGGATATCTTCCTTGAATTCCCTTAAAATACACTCTGATTTCATATCAAATCCGATTGCTTTCATAATACTCTCTAAAAAGACCAAAGAATCATTATTATAATCATCTTTTTTTAACATTACAGTTATTAGACTTTTTTCTAAATTATTGGTCAAAATACGATTTCCGGCTGTATCTTCAGGAATATTGTAAATATCTGTATTATAGAAAATATTCATTTGAAATAAAATTTTAATATTTATAATTTATCAAAATAATAGATTTTTTAAAGAGATTATTAAGCAAAAATGATAATTTTATTCTAAAAAAATGTTAAATTGCAACCGAATTTGTATTTTCGCAGAGTAAGCTATTTGAATTATAGTACAAATGTAAAATTTTTTTACTTATAGTAATCTAACTGATAGTATTAAAATTTTATAAATATTGTTTTTTGAAATATTAAACCAATAGTTATGAATGATATCAAAATTACAAAAATTGCGAAATCCGGAGTGAGTGATTTCGATTTTGATAATATGCCCCCATTTGGTCATGCATTTACAGATCATATGTTTGTAGCAGACTATATTGATGGAGAATGGAAGAATTTTGAAATAAAACCACTTCAGAATCTTTCGCTTCATCCAGCAAATTTAACCCTTCACTATGGGCAAACTATCTTTGAGGGGATGAAAGCCTTTCTTACCAATAATAATGAAGCTATATTGTATAGACCAATGGATCATGCTAAAAGGTTTAACCGTTCTGCTCTTCGTATGAGTATGCCTGAGTTGCCTGTTGATTTGTTTATTGATGCGATAAAATCTCTGGTGAAACTTGAAGTGAATTGGATTCCAAAGGCTGTTGGGAGTGCATTGTATATAAGACCGTTAATGATAGCTATGGATGATGTGGTAGGGGTGAAGCCTTCAAAAACATATAAATTTATCGTTCTTACTTTACCTTCCGGGCCTTATTACAATAGAGCTCTGAGCTTAAAGGCATCTATGAATTATGTTAGAGCCGCAAAAGGAGGTATAGGGGAAGCCAAAACTGCCGGTAATTACGGTGCGTCATTGTACCCATTCAATCTTGCAAAGGAACTTGGTTATGATCAATTGATGTGGTTGGATGCAAATGAACATAAATACGTTCAGGAAATCGGGACTATGAATATATTCTTTGTTATCGGCGATACTGTGGTTACTCCGATGCTTGATGGTGCCGTTCTTCACGGAATCACAAGGAATAGTATAATTACTTTGCTTAAAGATAATGGATATAAAGTAGAAGAAAGATTGATTTCTATTGATGAATTGATAGAAGCATATGACAAAGGTGAACTTAAGGAAGTATTTGGCGCAGGAACCGCTGCGATAGTAGCAAAAATTAATAAGTTGGACATCAACGATAAAATAATGGATTTTGATAGTGATTCATATGAGGTTGCTGACTTTGCCAAAAACTATATCAATGATGTTAGAAAAGGAGTAATCGAAGATAAATACGGCTGGATCGAAAAGATTTGATTGAATGGTGGTTTGAGTGTATATGAGCATTGGAATATATTTACTTTTATAAACTGTAGCAATGTGCCGTTAGGCACAAAATATGGGTAAAAAAGGCTATTAACCAACTAAAATGCGTGCCGTAGGTACGCTATGTTGCCCATATCAACAAAACTTCCTGTAATAAAGCGAAAAAAAAGAAATGCACAAGGCTTTTTGAGCTTTTAATATAAAATATTTATTACATTTGAACTTTATTTTTGTAACTCACTTATGTTTATGATGGTAACACGAAAAATAATACCGGTATTGATTTTGATCTTTTTTTCTTTGGAAGCATACAATCAAATAGGTCTTGGTACTGTCAAAGGAATCGATTTTTATCAAAAATATAATAATCCTGTTGATAATATCGCACATCCCGGATCGGGGAATACACTTCTCAATTTTATTTGGGGACCAAGGGTTTGGCTTGGAGGAAAGGATTTCTCTATTTCTTTGGAGGCACAAGTCAATTTGGGTATTAGCTCATTAGCGATAAAGGATTTTAAAGGATTAGGGGCGGTATCATTTCCTGCACTTCTCAAGATTAATTTTAAAGGATTAAGTGGCTTTTATCCGGGATTTGCAGATGGATTCTCTTTTGGCGTGGGGATGCAATGGTTCAAAACAGAATTGTTTTATTTGTCTGAAAGCTATAAAAACAAAGGAGTTAAAAGAAAATTAAATAAAACTTATATCGCTCAAATTGATTTTGGATACGGCTCCTTTGGTTCTTCCGGCTCTATATATATTAGGTATGGTAAGAATTTTGATACCGACGCATCTGTTTTTAACTTGGGATTGTTGGTCAGTATTAATAAATTGTTTATAAGAAAACACAAGAAATACAAAAAAAATAGAGATTAATGGGCATAAAAAAGCCCGTGCTATCTCCATATCACGGGCATTACTCAATTTAATAACCAAAACTCGCTTACATATTCACAAATACCGTGCCAATATTTTAAATATAATTATAAAACGATATGTTTTGCGTGCTATAAATGTATATATTTATATAAATATTAAATGATTTATATAAAAAAT
The DNA here is from genome assembly GCA_027008645.1 of Saprospiraceae bacterium. GTDB lineage: Bacteria > Bacteroidota > Bacteroidia > Chitinophagales > Saprospiraceae > JADJGA01. The sequence goes on along the minus strand of JALVEE010000063.1, from coordinate 11,814 downwards.
ATACAATATTTAATTCGAGGTCTTAAGAGTTAAAGCTCTGTTATACAGTAGTGTGTGGTTTGGTTTGTATTTGTGTCGCGATATTTTTTAAAATTGTTTAAGCATTTTAGAAAAAATATTTAGAAAAGGCTAAATAGCATTTATTTACAAATTAAATTTTCAGTAAAAGCATTGATTTTATCTGTTTTTATACAAATAAACTTGCTGTGATCTTATCTGCTATTAATTTACCTGTCCTGGTAAGTTTTAATTTGCTACCTTTAGATTCCACATATCCTTCATTTACAAATTTAAGTAGTTCGTCCTTTATATTATTGTAGAAGTCAAAGTTCAAATTTTTCAAAATATTCAAATCAATACCCCACATTGTTCTAAGCCCTGTTAGTAAATATTCATTGAATATATCCCGGGATGTTAATATTTCTTTTTCATAAGGCAAAATACCTTTGTTAATTTCCGATATATATTTTCTGTTATTAGAAATATTCCATTGCCTTGATTTGCCGTCATAGGAGTGTGCGGAGGGACCTACACCCAAATAGGGAATTCCTTTCCAATAATTAGTATTGTGTTTTGCGAATGCATTATTTTTTGCATAATTGGATATTTCATAATGTTCAAATTCATATTTAGAGAGGAAGTCTAAGGTTTCCAAAAACAATTCTGCATTTCTGTCATCATCAGGGTGGGGGAGTTTACCAGTTTTTATTTGATGATAAATAGCGGTTTTAGATTCAATTGTCAGGTTATAGCAAGAAAGATGAGGGATGTCCAAGTCAATAAATTTCTCAAGGTTAAAATGCCAATCTTTTTTTGAAGAATTTGGTATGCCGAATATCAAATCGATATTCATATTATCAAATTGATTATCTTGAATAAGTTTTATTGCATATTCAGCTTTTTGGGAATCATGAATCCTATTGAGTATTTTTAATTCTGCATCAATAAATGATTGGACACCCATGCTAAAACGATTTATACCGATGTTTTTCAATTCTCTGAGGTATTTTAAATTGATATCATCCGGATTTGCTTCAATGGTTATTTCTATTTCATGACTGAAATTAAAATATGTATTGATTTTTTGTAATAGTAAATCTATTTCATTTATTGTAAGTATTGACGGAGTTCCACCTCCAAAATAAATAGAATCCAATGTATGAGTCTTTAAGTATTGATGATTTAGGTCTATTTCTCTCAAAAGAGCGGGGACAAGATCGTTCCTGGTTTTCATAGAAACGGAGAAATAAAAATTGCAATAGCTGCATTTTTGTCTGCAAAACGGTATGTGGATGTATATTCCTGACATTAGAGCAAAGGTATGGAAATATATCGATGAGTATAAAAGTTTATGTTCATTATTCTACGATTTTATTTGACGAAGTCTTAAACTTTTAAAAAAAAACCGGTGATTTTCTTTTATATTTGATAAAAAGTAGTACTTTTAAGCCATAATTTGATTTAAAACTAACTAAGACTATAGTATATGAAAAAAATTGTTTTTACTTTTTTAGCTGTGTTTTTTATAGGTACGGCAGTATTCGCTTCAAATTCAGATTTTTTTAGAATTGATTTTGAGGCTGTTCATCAGGAGTTTGTCGAATTAAATGTGTTGGAAAGCATTATTGAGACCAATCCGGAGCTAACTTATAGTGAATTGCAAGTGGTAATTATGGGGATGATTGAATCACTAAATCTTGTTCCTTTTGTTGCAACACCATTGGCAAGTGGAAATAATGTTTTAGGAATTCCATCTTTTTGGTGGGGATGTGGTTTAGGAATTGTTGGAGTAGGAATAGTATATTTTTTGACGGATAAAGATTCAAGTGAAGCTAAAAAGGCTTTATGGGGATGTTTACTAGGTTCACTCTTTTGGGGAGGAGGTTATTACTTTACCGGCATCTTTTAGGATATGTTTTTGTGGAATTAATTATTATACAATAATAAGATTTTTGAATTTATTTTTTAATTAAATATTTATAATTATGAAAAGAGTTGTTTTTACTTTAGTAACTGTTTTTTTTATGGGAGCTTCAGCATTTGCTTCTAATGCTGATTTATTTAAATTGGATTACAATGCTGTTCAGCAAGAGTTTACAGAATTAAATGTTCTTGCAGATATGGTTGAAGCTAACCATGACATGACTTACTCTACATTAGCTGTAACTGATGCAGGGTTAGTAGAGTCTATGAGCCTAGTTCCTACTGCTGCTATGCCATTGGCTGGCGGAGATGCCGTTTTGGGTATTCCTTCATTTTGGTGGGGATGTGCTTTAGGTATTGTTGGAGTCGGAGTAGTATATTTCTTGACTGACCAAGATACTGAAGAGGCGAAAAAAGCTTTATGGGGCTGTGTGGCAGGTTCAGTTGCAGGTGTAGTTTTATACTTTGTATTGCTTGCAGGAGTATTGGGTTCAGCAGCAGCTACAGCAGGTTAAATTTTAAGCTAAAAGGGATTGGTAGTCTGATGGCTACTATTAAAAATGAGATTTTTAATTTTTATTTGTGTTAGATTTTAAGAGATTTATGACGCGATTCGTATTGTGTTTTTTTCTTTTGATAGAGTACAAATAGATTTTAAAAATCTCATTTGCCTTTTTAGAAGAATGGTTAATTATTGGTTAATCAAAGTACTTTGTGTACTTTTTTATATGTATGTTCATTTTATAGAATGAATATATTATTTGGATTAAAAATTATTGGAGTGAACAAATTATTATTATTTTTAGGGCTATTTATTGGTGTTTTAACGAATAGTTTCTCACAGGATTTTTTCAGGCTTAAGACAGATTTTACCATTAAAAGCAAGACACTTGACGGAAAACAGCAATTAACAGTAGGTAAAATTTATTACGATAAAAATATAAAAAAGCTAGTTTTTCAGATTAGATTCCCCGAAAGGGAGACTTGGGTTCAAAAAGATACTTCACTATATAAAATAGTTGACGGGAAAGTGGTTTCGAGACAGAGTACGCCTGATGTTGCAGGATTGACTATTTATCATCTGGCTTTGAATGGAGATTTGGCAGATTACGGCTTAAAAAAATCAAAAATGAAGATAATTGACGTTGAGAAAGATGGTAATAAAATTATTTCGACATGGTCACCTCCACCTGAATTAAAAGAATCATTCGGAAGTATATTGATGCTCAATGTTAATCAACAATTGGTTGGAATTGTATTCAAAAATCCTGAGGGGGAAGTTGTTAGTAGGCAATTTTTTAGAAATTACCTTACTATTGACGGCTTGTCTTTCCCTCAAGAATTAGTCAAGGAAACTATCGTGGACGGAGTAAAATATTATGAAGTAACCACATATAAAAATATGATTATAAACGAAAAAGATAATAGTGATAAGTATGATTACAAAATACCTTAATCATGGAAAGAATCGTTGGTTGATTTTAATGTATATAGGAGTATTATCCATTGGGTTTACTCCGGGTTTTTCTCAAAATATATATAATCTCGAAAATAGTACTAAATACGCTGATTATCTTATGTTGAGCAAGCAGTATAAACTAGCTGCCGAAGAGTATGAAAGATTAGTGTTTTTAGATAAGGATAACCAAGAATTTAAAGTTAAATTATTGCAAGCATATAGAAACTCGGGGAATTTGGGATTGGCAATTAATAGAATATACAGCCTTGGTGGTAAAGATATATTTGATTTGCCTCGTGGGCTTTCCGTCGAATATCTTTCTAGTTTGGTGTTTACCGATTCATTGGGTAAAATAAATTTGTTTCTGGATAAAAATCCCCATTTAACCGAAAGAGATAAAGCTGTTTTTAAATGTAGCAGCCTGCTTCTTGGTAGGCAGTATAGAGAATCAAATGAGTTTTGTAAATCAGCTACTAAACCCAAAGACTTATTGCCAAACAAATTGAAACTGATTACAAAAGATGCTATGGATAGTAAGTTTAAAAGTCCTTTGCTTGCAGGTACTTTATCCACAGTAGTTCCCGGATTGGGTAAGGTCTATACAAAGAATTATATGGATGGTCTTATGTCATTTATTTTTGTTGTTGGTTCTGCATGGCAATCCTATAAAGGTTTTAAGAATAGAGGGACAAAAAGTATTAGCGGATGGGTGTTTGGAGGAATATCCTTGGGTTTTTATATAGGAAATATATATGGATCTGTAAAAGCTACAAAAAGGTATAATAATTTGAAATATAATGAAATCAATGGTAAAGTATATAATTTTATTCAGCATTATAATTTCTAACCCGTTTGTTAGAAATAAGTTGAATGCTCAAAATTATGAGGAAACCTTGGAGTTTGCTTCAGACCAATACGAGCAACATAATTATACTATTGCTCTAAAAACATTCAAACGCCTGATTTTTTTTAGTAGTGGGGATGAACTCTTACCATTATATACCAAAGTAGGTGAGATTGCATTTTTACTTGGTGATTTTGAAACTTCACAGTTCAATTATGGTCTCGCTTATAATCTTGCGGAATCGGATAGTTTGAAGAATGAATTATTATTCAAAAAAGCATATAGCCAGATTCTGAATAAAGAGTACCAATATGCAGTTATCGATTTGTTGGCGGTGAATGATCATGATAAAGCCACTAAACAGAGACTTAATTTTTATCTTGGAACCTGCTATTTTGGGCTTGAGCAATTTGATAGATCCAAAAAATATTTTGAATTGTGTGTGCAATCTGAAGACATTGCTTCTGTAGATTTGATGTTTTCAGATAAAGATCTTTATTATCCCTCACCAAAAAAGGCTAGGATAATGAGCATGTTGTTGCCCGGTTTGGGACAGTTTTATATAGGAAAATATAAAGATGGCTTGAATTCATTCTTTCTTACACTCGGATTGATGGCAATAGGAGTGAGGACAGCAGTTAATACCGGAGTTGTTTTTGCTCTGGTCTCAGTAGCACCTTGGTTTCAACGATATTATACCGGAGGTTATACCAATGCCGAAAAATTAGCTGTTGTAAAACGCCAAAATAACAGGAGTTCTATATATAATGGTATTATTGATTTGGTGAAAAAAAATAAAGTAGATTAGTGCAGTGCGTTTGTTTTACAAAAATATCACAACTTTAAGCAGAAAAATAATAATTGTTTTTTCAATATTAATTGTAGTTTCTTTTTTAGAAGGGGAAGTCTTGATAAGTCATTCTTTACTCTCTGAAGTAGAATACGAATCATTTATGGATTATGTGTATGGATTTTCTTTTCCTAAAGCTGATTCTATGTTACATAATCTTGAGAAGCGCGAAAATATCAATTCCATTATCCCTACTCTGAAGTATAATTATGCATGGTGGGCAATATTGAGTGGGTATAATGTTGATGAGAATATCAAAAAATGCAAGGTTCAAACTGACAAAACCATATCGTATCTAAGTAGGATTGACAATCCTGACGGGGAGCAACAGATAAATTTAATAAATGCTTATATATTGAAAGTGCGTTTAGAGAATTACCTTGAGAATAAGGTTGGTATGATTCCTGTTTTATTTAAGTTATTGAACAGGGTAAAAGATTTGATAAAGAATGGTGAAAATTCGGACAGTAAACTTTTGATTTTAGGTTTGTACTATTATTTTATTGATTATATAGAAGATAAATATCTTTTGGCTGGGCCGATACTTAATAAATACCCTAAAGGAAATCGTGAATTGGGTTTGAAATACTTGAATGAATGTCTGGAATCTGAAAATCATTTGATTGAAATAGAAGCGAATTATTATTTATATAAAATATACTTTGATGTAGAAAAAAAATATCAATCTGCATTTGTCAATATTGATTATTTGCATAATGTGTATCCAAATAATCTTGTGTTCAGTTACGAGTTATTTAAAACGATGAAGGAGATTAATTATGGTGACGCCGATTCATTTAAAAATGAAATATTGTCACAGATATTTGATTCTAAAACTTTAGTAATTTCGCAAAAAAAACACTTTTTATCCTTATTTAGCCGTTATGGAAAGAAATAATATATAAGCTAAAAGTTAAAATAACAATAAATATATGAGTAAAATAATGTCATGGTTTTCTGCTTTGTTAATAATTGTAATGTGCTTTGGCGCTATACCAAAATCGAATGCACAACAAGCCAATCAAGAATTTGACTATGATAATTTTAGGGATTTGTTTAAACCCAATGTCCACAAGCATAATTGGAGTCATCATTTGAAAGAGAGTAAAAATGAGCTGAATTTTATTTTTTCACTTTTGTTTGTCGCATATAAAGAGGTGTTTTCCTCTCAAGATATTGATGCTTGTATATTCACGCCATCTTGCTCAGTATATGCGATTGAGACGATCAAAAAAAATGGAGCAATTTTAGGTACCTTTGATGCCTTTGATAGAATTTCTCGATGCAATCCCGGTAGGAATAAACATAGACAAATAGATGAAAAAACAGGTAAATATTTTGATCCTGTGAAAAATATTAATAGGAAGCCTGAGTAAAAAGATACTAACTAATACGATATTAAAAGTCACAGTTATGTCCATTTGCTTTTAACCATTTCTCTTTCTCTTTATAATCTGGCATTATCTCTCTTACAATTTTCCAAAATTTTGGAGAGTGGTTCATCTCCTTAAAATGAGCCAATTCGTGTATGAAAACGTAATCCTGAACATCTTTAGGGGCAAATAGAAGTCTTGTTGATATATTGATATTGCTTTTTGCAGACCTGCTGCCCCAATTGGTTTTATTGTATTTGAGTCTTATATTATTGATTTGAAATCCAAAAAAACGTCTGTTTATATCTGTTATCCTTTTTGCGATTTCGTTTTGAAAGTATTGAGCTACTACTCTACTTTGTAAT
>JALVEE010000062.1 GCA_027008645.1 Saprospiraceae bacterium | reverse complement strand
TGAATCCCTCGGTACGCTTCGCTACTCGGTATCCTTCAGTACGCTCCGCTATTCAGGACTTCCGCTTTGCTCCAGCTTCCGCTTTGCTACAGCTTTCAAACCTGAAACTTGAAACTTTCGATTATAATCCGGCTTCCAAATCACTCCTTCCAGTCGTGCTTTCGAGTCCTAAGCTTTCGCTTATCTTACTAAAAACCCCATCACTTATCTCCCTTTACCTATCACTCACCCATAAAACCTGAAACCTGCAAACCTGAAACTTGAAACCTTCAAACCTTCAAACCTGAAACTTGAAACTTTCGATTACAAGCCGGCTTCCAAATCACTCCTTGCAGTCGTGCTTTCGAGTCCTAAGCTTTCGCTTATTTTACTAAAAAAACCATCACTTATCTCCCATCACTTATCACTCACCCATAAAACCTGAAACCTGTAAACCTGAAACTTGAAACTCTCAAACCTGAAACTTGAAACTTTCGATTATAAGCCGGCTTCCAATTCACTCCTTGCAGTCGTGCTTTCGAGTCCTATGCTTTCGCTTAATTTACTAAAAAACACGGAACTCGAAACACGAAACACAAAACACGAAACAAAAGGGCAGGAACTTTATAATAAATATATTTGTTTATCATTAGCGAATAATAATACAATAATGCATTATAAAAATCTCATTTTGTCGGTTTTATTTATTTTTCCATATCTCAATGTAAAGGCAAAAACGGTAAAGCAGTTTTTTATAAAGATTTCTCCATCCGGTGAACGGGTAAAATACGGTAAATTTAAAATCAAAAAGTTCAGTACGAAGTTTGACTATGTTAAAAAGAATCTTATTATTGATGAGGCCACTACTAATGACGCATTGCTTTGGGTGAATCATGAAATCCAAAACTTTCCCAAAGAGGCAAAAGTCCTATTCTTTATTCATGGATTCTGGGCTTCTTTGCCCTATAGTCTGAATAGAAGCACCAAAAAATTTGAAAAATATTATTTCACGAGCGATTCATCCAATGTATGTGCTATTATCCATATTATATGGGATGCTAATAGCATTAATTACAAGAGAGCAGTAAAATCCCTGGAAAATTCAACAAAAACACTTGCTTCTTTGATAAACAATATTCCCCAAACCATAGATCACAAATACAGTTTGATGTGTCATTCGATGGGAAACAGATTTTTATTTGAGACAATTTCAAAATATGAAATCAGTACCAAATTTGAAGAATTAATTCTAATGGCTCCGGACTTGGACTACAGAAAATATGAAAAACACAGTTACCTTTTTACAAATTTAGCATCATCTGTGTATATATTCTTTCATGTAAAGGACAAAACATTATTGATGTCAAAAACCTACAATGGAATAGAACGATTAGGAAGAATGAAAAAATACAAGGATAATACTAATATTCATTTTATAGATTGTTCCGATCTGAATGATATTGATGATATCATCGATATGTACAACAAACATATTTACTTTTTGAATAGTAAGACGATACGCAAAATGCTTGAGAATATTCTAAAATAATTCTTTTTAGAGCTCCCAACCCTAAAAAGGTGTATTTCATTTTTCAAAACAGTGTATTTATGCTAAAAATTCATATATTTGGCATTTAATTATAAAACATGCTGATAATGAAACAATATTTTCAAGCCCTTTTATCCGTCATCCTATTTTTGTTTGGTATTTCCCAGGCTTTTTCCCAATTTGAATCCGAAATTGAGTGTTTTTCCATTATTGCAGGCAAAAACAGTACTATTGACCACTCGGTGATGATTGCGCATAATGAAGATGATTGGGGGGATCTATTGGTCAATTGGTACAAAGTTCCAGAACAAGATTACCCCACAGGAGCTAAAATACAACTGCAAAACGGTGCACAAATAGAGCAAGCAAGACATACTTATTCTTATTTATGGGTTGAAATGCCCGGGATGCAGTTTTCGGATAGCTATATGAACCAATGGGGCTTGACCATAGCTTCTGATCAATGCAAGTCCAGAGAAGATAAAGCTGAAATAGTAGATGGAGGAATTGGATTTTACCTAAGAAGAATAATGATCGAAAGAGCAAAAACAGCTAAGGAAGCTGTAAAGATAGCAGGAAAACTAATCGAGAAACTCGGGTACAATTATTCAGGACGTACTTATTGTATTGCCGACCCAAGTGAAGCTTGGATGATGGCTGTTGTAAAGGGAAAACATTGGGTTGCCCAAAGAATACCAAGTGATCAGGTGGCAGTCATTCCAAATCACTATACTATTGGGGAAATAGACTTGAGCGACACACTAAATTTTTTAGGAAGCAAAGATATTTACGATTATGCTGTTGAAAGAAATTGGTACAATCCCAATTCAAACAAACCATTTAGCTTCAAAAAAGCATATGCAGACCAAAGTACACTTAAAGCTATTTGGAATACTCCTCGATTTATGACAGCAATTAATATGTTGGCTAAAGACAAAGTCAATTACGGAGATGATTTTCCGTTTTCTTTTATTCCAAAAAAGAAAATAGCAAAACAAGACATCATGAAAGTTTTAGCAAGCCACCTTGAAGATACGGATTTTGAGTCTTGTTCCGGCAAAAACCCACATGACAATATCGTCAGTAGAATTTGTTCTCCGGGCAACCAATATGGTTTTGTAGCTCAATTGAGAAGCAATCTTCCTGCTGAAATTGCTCATGTAATGTGGCTTTCCCTTAAAAGACCATGCACACAAGCTTTTGTCCCTTGGTATTTTGGTATTGAACGCATTCCAAAGGAATTTACATATGAAGATTATAATTCAGCTTTGTCCAATCATTTTTCCAGAGTGGAGCTAAAAGAAAAAACCAAAACAAAAGCATATTGGCAATACAAAAAGTTAGCCGATATTACCGACAAAGATTACAGCAATCTATCCGTATTACAAATAAAAAATAAAAATTCGATAGAAAAAAAACTATTTGATGACCAAGAGAATTTTGAAAATAAATTTGTCAGATTGTATGCAAAAAACAAAACAAATGCGATTGAATTTTTACAACAATATGAAGAAAAAGTACTAAACACAAGTTTAAACAACACAAAGGAAATCTTGAAAAACATAAAAAAAGCCGTCCCAAATAAATGAGACGGCTCAAATCAAATTATCAAATGTTAATCAATCAAAATCATCTTTTTCGTTATTGCATCACCGGCAACTTTAAGTGTGTAGTAGTAAACTCCATTGGTTGAGAAACTTGAATGTGCTACTTTAAAACTGTTAATTCCTTTATTGAAGTATTTAGCTTTATTGTATATCAATTTGCCATTCAGGTCATATATTTCAAGCAATACCTCTTCGTTTTCAGGTAAATTAAACCTGATAGTCGTTGTTTCATTAAAAGGATTCGGAGTATTTTGATAGACTTCAAATCTATCTATCGTATCCCCGTTTCTATATTTTAGAACCAATGATTTCTCTATACCGTCTTTTACCGAAATAGCAGGTGTTACTTTACTATTAATAGCTATACCATTTGATACACTACCATCATTCAGAGCAGTTAGTTTTATATAAAACAATGGTTTTTCGAGATCATGAATCTTGTCACCCATCGTATTCCAACTAAATGTAACGATACCCTTGTCTATTGACTGTAGTCCAAAATTGGATTCATCTACATCAGCCAGCCCTGATTCAAATCCTTCGAATCTTAAATTTTGGGCATCAAAATCAATAGTAAATTGTATTCCTTCGATACTATTTGTGGCATATAGAGGTATTTTATACTCTTTTCCTCTGCTCAATTTCATATTCTCCAATTCAACAATATCACTCTCCGCTCCCCTCATCATCAAGTTTTGTGTTCCAAAATTACCGTTTATATCTCCACGTTTGACCACTTTGAAGTCAGCATCATTGATTACAGAATTCAAATTATTATAAACAAGTTCATTTCTGAATGAAAACGGATTATTGTTCGTCAATTGCTGCTTTGCATCGACATATTCCCAACAGTTAGCTTTTGGAAATTTGATTATACTACCCAATATCAATTTTCTTATCGCAAGAATATCAGATGCTGTAACAGAATTGCTATTATTCACATCAGCTGCTATGTACTTATAAGGAGAATCAAACTTTTTAATTCCCAATAGATGCTTTTGAATATGTACTATATCAGTAGTTGTCACCCCTTGCAAACATTTTGTATTATCCGACAAAGGCTTCACATTATATTTGCTTGATGACTGTAGGTTATCGAACTCATACCTTCCATTAGCTCCTGATTTATTGTCCTCGACAAATTCCGGACTTGCATTTGTCAATCTTGTAGCAATCCCTTTAACAGGTGCATTATCCTTCCACTCACTCATCAGACCTCCAATCTTAATCCCTCCGGTAGTCTCATCACAATTACCATTGCCCTCTACTCTCAACAAAACATCACAACTTTCTTTATTTCCCGCATTATCGGTCACCCACATTTTCAAGTAGAAAGTTCTAGCGACTCCATCTATCAAACTATCACAAGTGATATTGTACAAAGTATCTTGCACATCTTCATAGAAAGAGAATTTGAGTTCATCTTGAGGCGTACAATTATCTATACTTCCATGGTCAAATTTCTTCACATTCATCGTCACCATTCCCACTTGATTCATCACTACCGTTGTCAAATCGGTAATACAATAAGGAGTAGGTTTTTTGCAATCTTTTACGGTGAAATAATATTCACAACTATTTTCATTACCACATCTATCCTCTACAATCCATACAATTTTGTATTTGCCCTCATCTAAAGTTTGAGAGAAATGATTGTTTTGACCGAATTCATCAAATAGACCATCACCATCAGAATCCAATTTCCATCTCCATTGCAAATCTTCTTGAGGAGTACAATCGTCTTCTGCTGAAGCTGATAACTCTACCAATCCTCTACAATCTCCATATACACATATATCTCTATCGGAACAATCACTTGTAAATTCAGGCGCGGTATAGTTGTTTAACATTATTATTTGATCATGAGTCCATTTGAAATAATCAGGTTGACACCAGTCTCTGATAGTCCAAGTACGTACTATCTTCTTACATGCATCACCCTGTACACTGTACAAGTGATCCTCATATCTCATAGCAACCATGCTACACATGTTATCGTTTACTGTCGGAGAACCTGTTATTGAAGTATCTGCTTCCAGATTAGAACATCCTGTAAATGATGTGTTGCTTGGCCAAATAATATCATTTCCCTTATAATTAAATGGTGTTGGATTCTTAATTGTTATTGTTTGCAAACATGGATTTGTTCTTCCTCCATTATCAACTGCCGTAAATGTTCTGTAAATTTTTCCAATATTACAGTTATTCACATCAAAGTTAGCTGTTTTTTCCACACTTACATCACAATTATCATAAGCAAATCCATCTTGCCCGACTACACCATGATTGTAATAATCATCTATGATTATATCTTTTCTCAAGCTTTTATCTGTTACAACTGTACCAAAATATTTGTCCAAATCGTCAGGGTTAAAGTAAAAATCACAACTGACAGTAATATCCGGTGGACATTCTATTTGCGGTGGCAGTTTATCCTCAACTATAACTTCTACCATACATGAATTGAAATTGCCCGCTGCATCATATGCCCTCATTTCTACCATCAGAGTATCTCCGGATTCATCACAACAGAACCCAACGTAAGAACCAAACTCAAAATATGCAGGATCACAAGTATATGTCATTTTTCGTATTTCCCAATTGACAATTCCACAATTATCATATGAACCGTCATCCACATTACTCGGCTCTAATCTGATTTCTCCGCTTGAACCCAAATTTACTTTTGTGTGTTGGTCACAGATCATGTATGGTTTAACATCATCTATAACTTTGAATATGTATGAGCATGTACTTATCTGATTACATTCATCGATTGCTTTGTATTCGACCCTATAGTATCCCAAAGGAAGATTGCTCGTATAAAACTTACCTCCGTTTTTATCCACATTTACTTCCAATCCGGTAGCAATGCTGTAAACCTTTACAAATAGTGTAGTAGATGAGCAATTATCTTTCACGACCGGTGTTTCCAATTCATACAACTCCGAATTACAATCATAGGGGTCAGCACCGACTATCACTGTATCTTTGGTACAGCTGATTGCAGGTGGAATTGTATCCATGATTTTAATTATCTGTGTATAGTGTACAGTAGAATCCGTATGACACCAATCAATTATAGTCCACTTACGCACTACATCAAATGTATTTCCACAACCCGGAAAATTAGAGTCATCATATCTATATTCGATACTACTACATGACCATAATTCAGGCCAACCTGTATAATCCGGTGAGGGATTACCATTTGGAAGAGCTGTTGCAAGCCACTCACCATCACAAGAGAGTGCATTGGTATCTACATTATTCCAGTTTGGAGGCAAAGTGACTGAACTTACAGGTATTCTCTTTACCATAATCGTATCATTGCATTGTGATGTATTGCCACTTTGATCTACCGCTTTCCAAGTCCTCACAATTCTCTGTTGGTAATCCAAATTTGCACTACATTCATAATCCAATTCCTCGTCTTGATATGTCAATATCACATCTCCACATGCATCCCAACCCTCTACAGTATATTTATGAATATCCAATGAATCTCTATAAATTGTATCGATATCAAAAATGCTAGTATCAATCGGAAAACCTAAAGAATCGGGAATCAAATCTTCACGGCAAGTAACGGTATCGTTTCCACAATCAATCACAGGATGATAATTGTCTTGAATCGTTATTAAACCGCTACAAGCATTCCAACTACATTGGTGAGTTACCGTATATACCAATGTTTGACCTATATAATCTCCTGTCAAAATATCATTGGGAATAACATTTCCGTCAGCATCTTTAATCTCAACATCGTACAGAGTATAAGGAATGTTAGAGTCCTCTCCTTCCAAAACCATCGGTGGAGTGACATGATATTCACAATGAAAATTTAATGGTAATGTAACATTGTCGTTACAAGCAAATAATACATCATCCTGAATAAAAACCACTGCTTCGTCTTGATACAACGCACCTTGTACACCGTACAGATATATGGTTACGCTTTTATTGGAGATATCATTTGGTCCCGGAGTATAAGTTACCGCATTAGCATACGTGGCATCTGTACTAAATACACCATCTCCTGATGTTCCCCAACTTTTAACTCCTGTAGCAGTATTGACAGGATTCAAATCAGACAAGGTCACTATATCACCCTTACAAATAGCAATATCATCTCCCAATGTCACAGTTTGTGCATTTGCGGAGAAAACAACTAAAAAAGTAAAAATAATTGGCAAAAATATTTTGCCGGCATCTTTGATTTTAGCAGAACTAAGGAAATCTCCCCAATTTTTTGTTCTTTCGATTGATCTAAAACATTTCATAACTCTTTGATTTTTAAATATCTAATAAAATAATTTACATTTTTAACATATTACAATTATTTGTAATGCAATATTCGTGCCAATATTTTATTTATTTTAAATTGTAAGACAAGAGTTTTTATATTATATTTATTCTTAATGTATTTAAATTACTATAATAAATATATGTGCGACTATATCATTTTTCCGCATTGAATGATAATTTTTCTACCTGCATCAATGAGCCATTAGGTGCAAACTATGGGTAAAAAAAAACTTTAATAACTCAAATGCGTGCTACAGGTATGCAATACTCTCCTCCTCAACAAAATTTCTTGAAAAAAAATGAAGTGAGTAAAATTTGATAACTTTTGCAGATTTTCAATTCAATTCCTTATTCTAAAATTCTATTAACAACTTATCAAAATCAGAATTAAAAATACCAAAATATCCTTATATAAACTATACATAAGTATTATTTAGCTATCTTTGCCGCAAAATAATAAAAAAATGTATGAACCTGCAATTGAGCACATTTCATTTTTTTCATCAATAATATAAAAACAATAATAAATATATGAATAAAGTAACTTTATTTGAAGTCAGTTGGGAAGTTTGCAATAAAGTGGGAGGTATCTACACGGTTATTTCCTCCAAAGCAAAAAGCTTAATGGAGAAATATGACAATTTGATTATGATTGGGCCGGATTTGGCAAAAGACGATGAGGGATATAAAGAATTTATCGAAGACAAGACTCTCTATGAATCATGGAGAATAAACGCCGGCAAAAGCGGACTAAAGTTTAGGATAGGTAACTGGAATACCGTTGGCAAACCAACTGCAATTCTCGTTGACTTTACCTCATTATTTCAAGAAAAAAACACTATATTATCTCATTTTTGGGAAAAATACAAATTGGATTCATTGAAAGGAGAATGGGATTATATCGAACCGGTTATGTTTGGATATGCAGCAGCTCAGATTATTGAATCTTTCTACAAATACCATATGCTTCAGAGAGAAACTGTACTTGCGCATTTTCACGAATGGATGACAGGATCAGGAATCCTCTATTTAAAAGAAAAAGCACCGGGGGTAGGCACTGTCTTCACTACACATGCAACAATATTGGGAAGAACAATAGCGGGAAATAATATGCCGTTGTACAGCAAATTAAGTGAATACAACCCACAAGCTTTAGCAAACAAGTTCAATATTACAGCAAAATATTCCTTGGAAAAAATATCGGCAGAACAAGCTGATGTATTCACTACTGTATCTGAAATAACCGCCAATGAATGCAAATATCTGCTTCAAAAAGAAGTTGACCAAGTCACGCCAAATGGATTTGAAGATAATTTTGTCCCTGTTCAAAATGAATTCAATGTCAAAAAAGCATTGACGAAAAGTAAATTGATTGAGGTAAGTGAAGCTGTCTTGGGATATAAATTATCAGAAAATCCTATTTTTATCATTAACAGCGGCAGGTACGAATTTAAAAATAAAGGAATAGATGTATTTATCAAAGCATTACACAAACTGAGCCTCGAAGATCCTGCAAAAGAAATCATAGCCTATGTAGCGGTACCGGCTGGCACAAAAGGAGTAAACACCATAGTAAAAAGGAGACTTGAAAGAGAATCTTTTGAATCTATTCCTGAAATATCCACTCACGAACTATCTGCTCCTAATCAAGATCCTCTCATAAGAACAATGAGAGAATTGGGAATGAGCAACAGCAAAGATAGCAAGGTGAAAATTATTTTCACGCCGGTCTATCTGGACGGAAACGACGGGATATTCAATCTGAAATACTATGACTTTTTACTAGGTTTTCACCTAAGTGTTTTCCCCTCATACTACGAACCATGGGGATATACTCCAATGGAAAGTCTTGCTTTCAACGTCCCTACAGTCACCACCACTTTGGCAGGATTTGGCGTATGGATAAAAGACAAAATCACAGAAGAAAATCCGGGAGCATTTGTCATAAAAAGAACAGATGACAATGATGATGAAGTAGTCGATAAATTAAAAAATATAATAGGAGAATTCATTCAATTGGAGCCATCTCAATTTATGATGAGTTGTATTCATGCAAAAGAATTATCCAAACTCGCTTTGTGGAAAAATCTAGTAGAAAATTATACCAAAGCATATGATATTGCAATCGAAAAAACAGAAGAAAGGAAAGAAGATTTAGGGGAATTTCTCAGCTATGAAGAGCAAGGAGTGAAATTTGAAGAATTGGATTCTATCAAACCCCAATGGAAAAAAATATTTATCAAGCCAAACCTCCCCGGCGAAATTGCTTTTCTGGAGGAATTGTCAAAAAATATATGGTGGACATGGAATAAAGATGCGGAAGCTCTTTTCAAAGAAATAGATATTGAGCTTTGGGAAAAAACTAAATACAATCCTGTAGAACTATTGGAAAAACTCAATATCCGGGAACTAAAAAGACTTTCTACGGACAAAAGTTTCATCAAGAAATTAAATGCTGTTGAAAAATCATTCAGAAAATATATGGATGTCAAAAAACCCGGTGATAAAATAGCATATTTCAGTATGGAATTCGGATTGCACGATACAGTGAAAATATTTTCAGGAGGATTGGGGATTTTGGCAGGTGATTACATGAAAGAAAGCAGTGATAGCAATTTCAATATGGTTGGTGTCGGCCTGCTTTATCGTAACGGCTATTTTACTCAAAAAATAACACTGCTTGGAGATCAAATTTCCACTCTTTCACCTCAGAGATTTACACATTTGCCTGTGATTCCAGTATTGGATTCAAAAGGAGACAGAGTGAAGGTTAGTATTTCTCTTCCGGGAAGAGTGCTTTTCGCTCAAGTATGGAAAATCAATATAGGAAGAAATGTTTTATATCTTTTGGATACAGATATTGAGGACAACTCATTTGATGACAGAAAAATAACTTCCCAACTTTATGGCGGAGGACAAAATATGAGATTATTGCAGGAAATACTCCTTGGAATATGTGGAGTAAGACTGCTCGAAAAACTCGATATCAAACCTGATTTGGTTCATATAAATGAAGGTCACGCTGCATTGACAGGAATAGAAAGGCTTCGAAATTATATCGAAAATGACAATTTGGAATTCAATCTGGCTAAGGAAATGGTCAGAACTTCCAGCTTATTTACCACGCATACACCTGTGCCGGCCGGTCACGATGCTTTTTCAGAGGACTTAGTAAGAACATTTTTGCCTAATTACAATGAAAAACTCAATATCTCTTGGGATGAATTTATGGGACTTGGCAGGTTAAATCCAGATGATAAATATTCCAAATTTTCTATGAGTATATTGGCCGCAAAACTATCTCAGGAAATGAACGGCGTAAGTAAAATACACGGTGAGGTCAGTAAAAAAATGTTTGACAATTTATATCCGGGATATTTTGCGCAAGAAGCTCATATCGATTATGTGACAAACGGTGTCCACCTACCTTTTTGGATAGGATCAAAATGGAGCCAATTCTACAAAGAAACACTTGATAAGAATTATCTTGAAGATCAGCTCAACAAAAATATCTGGAATAAAATATACGATATTGAAGATAAAAAAATATGGGAAATTCGAAATTTCTACAGGAATAAATTAGTAACATATCTACGCTCCAGACTGAAACAAGAGATGATTGATAGAAATGAATCACCGAGAGTTATCTTCAATTCGATTGACGGGCTAAGAGACGATGTCCTTACTATCGGTTTCGCAAGGAGATTTGCTACCTACAAAAGAGCATTACTGATATTCAAAAATATTGATAGATTGAGAGAATTGGTCAATAATCCGGATAGACCGGTTCAATTGATTTTTGCAGGCAAAGCACATCCCAATGATAAAGCAGGTCAAGATTTGATAAAAAGAGTCATCGAGTATTCCAAATCACCAGAATTTATCGGCAAAATATTTTTTGTGGAAAATTACGATATTACACTTGCAAAATACCTTGTTCAAGGAGTCGATGTTTGGCTAAATAATCCTACCAGACCTCTCGAAGCATCGGGAACAAGCGGAGAAAAAGCGATTATGAATGGAGTATTAAACCTAAGTGTACTTGACGGTTGGTGGGCAGAAGGCTATGTAGAAGGAGCAGGTTGGGCGCTGAAAGAAGAGAGGACTTATGAAAATCAAGAATTCCAAGACACTTTAGACGCTCTTACTATTTACAATATAATTGAAGACGAAATTCAAGAGAAGTTTTATTCAAGGGACAAAAATGATATTCCGGATCAATGGGTAGCTATGATCAAAAAGAATATAGCTGAAATAGTCCCCAATTTCACAATGAAAAGGATGATCGAGGACTACAATAATAAATTCTATAAAAAACAAATTTCAAGAACTAAAGATTTGGCTAATGACGACTTCAAAATCGCAAAAGAGATTTTGGAATGGAAGAAAAAAGTAATTGAAAATTGGGATGAGATAACTATTATTGCATCAGAATACCCGGATTCAAATGTAAGACCATTGACTCTCGGCGAAAAATTTAATGTAAAACTCAAATTGAATCTCAATCAACTTAAAGCAAAAGATATCGGTGTGGAAATTCTTCTCGGCAGAAAAAAAGAAGACGGCACCGAAGATTTGATGTACGTATTTAACCTAAAATTGAGTCAAGAAAAGGATAATACAGCTATATACAAAAGAGAGATACCTATAACTATGGCAGGAGTATATGATTTTACCTTTAGGGTATATCCTAAAAACAAATTACTACCTCATAGAATGGATTTTCCTCTTGTGAAATGGATATAGGACACCGGCTTCTATCCAATCTCAATGACTTCAACATTGGTATGGCTCCAGAGTTTTAATACATCTGTGAGCAATGATTTGCGTACTACCCAAATCATATCTATATTGTCTTTTTGCATAGCCAGCTCAATGATATCAAACCATCCTTTGCCTCTAAGCTCAAATGGTCCTATTTCATCAATAATCAATAAATCTGATTCTTCGATTGCTTTAAACAAAACATCTCTACCGAATTTCAAACCGGCTTGCTTGAAATAGAACCGTCCTACCCGTACATTGTCGTCTTCCCTGATATTATTTGACAGAAGCACCTTTTTCCCCGTTCCAACATCCTCGATTTCAAAGCCCAATCTTTTACCGTCCTTATCTATTCCATGAGCGATAATACCTCCGATTTTCAGACCGGCATTATCCCTTTTTAGTTCTTGCAAAAGAGCTTTCAGATAAGTGGTTTTGCCGCTTCTTGTTTCCCCTGAAATAATCGTTATTTTATTTGTATTATTGAAATGCCCGGTAAAACTGCACAATAATGAATCTGACAAATCAATAGCCTTTTTTAATACCTTAACCGGATTAGTAAATGTATTTCGTGATACCACTATATTCTCTATTAAAAATGGCACGGCAGATGATGCTAACCCAATGGTAGAATACAGTCCCGAAAACCCTTTTTTATACATAAGTGCTTTTACCACAGGATTCTTCAATTCCACACTAATAGCAGTGAAAAGCGAAACCATCACAATAGCCCTTGTAATCATCTTCATCCCTACTATGAACCCATCGTATTTATTGTGCCAAAACAAAACTGACACAAGGATTATTATCACCAACTGAATCCAAAATACCGGTTTTGATAGCCGGCGCAATGACTTACCGTATCTAAATATCAAAAATAGCATCAACGGAACGATAAATACCAATGCATATGCGAAATCAAACATATCCAAAACAACCAATGACGCAACTAATAGGATAAAATAAATGATTATCAACAATGAATTAAATTTAAAATTATTGGTATTGAATAATTCATATTCATTCTCCGCTTTGAAGTCAATATCTGTTGAGCTCAAACTCTTTTTTTCTCTTGATATTTCCCTGCCCACTTTCACACCAATATAAGCAGTAGCTATACCCAATAGAAAATATATCCCCGATACTATAATGAAAAGTTGCCTCACAGGTAAATCAATATGCGTTGACTTTAGTAAAACAAAATACATATTCTCAAGCAGCTTAACTATATCAAAACCGTAAATAATCAATACACTCACAATCTTATGTATTATCGCACTAAACATCGATAAAACACCTGCCACAGCAAATGCCAAATACGTCCTACCAAATAGTTTTAGTGAAAAATGAAATATTACAGCCTCTACCAAGATACCAATCAGAGGTCCCAAAATAATAGACGTGGGCATCATTGATCGCATCAATGCACAAATAATCCCGGCTTTAAGAAACAAATACCTGTCATTCCATTTATACGAAAACCCGATAAGCAAAACCAATGAGAAAAAAGTCAAAAAAGTTCCTGCAAAAGGTATCCTGAGATTATGCAAAAACGTACCGAATATAATCTCAAACGAAGCCCAAATACTCCCTATAACAGCCGCTTTTAACCACGAATCATTTTTTGTGTTTTGCATCTAACTTGTATTTAAAACCCAAATGTAATTAAATGCTATCATTATCCGCAATTTCACTAATTCTTTTACAAGTAGTGTCCGTGGTAATACATAATTTCACGGCATCTAAATACAAGAAGGGGGAAAGAGTAAAAAATGAAACACATCTTAATATTGGGAAAAAACTACTATTTTAGTGCACCCACTAAATAGATAGGGATGTACTTCATTTTTTCGCATTGTGAGTTCTATCCATTGATTTTATAGAAAGATAAAATTTCCCCGACAGGGGATAAATGTGAATAACCGTGGGTGAAACCCGCGGTATCCGAACAAGTAAAATACAACTCCAGAGGAGTTGAATATCCATACAACATAATAATTGATAATTGAACACCTTCGGCGTTCATATCTCCTATCACATTTACCCCGCATTTCATACGGGGCTAATCATATTAAACCACAGTCGTGGTTTTGCTCTCTCATATATAAACCAAACTATTTATTTATAAAAAAAATGGCAATATTTTTCATTTTATTTTTACCTTTGTTTTGTAATTATTCCCAAATGAAAAAATGTTTATTATGAAACATTTATTGGCTTCAATCATCTTCTTTATAGTTTTTAGTAACGCCTATAACCAGAATTACTATGTACCGAAATACAAGATTACATCAATAAGAGATTCTACCTATATTAATTTACAAAAAGAAAAAGAAAATTTGAATCTGGAATTTTTACATTTTATTGATAATATTTTGCATAAAAACACTGAGGTTGAATCTATCAATAATCTAATCTTCAAAATTAAAAAAGGATATGAAGGGGAAGTCATAAAAACTGTCCAAACAGATTCTATAATAAAATCAATTTTAGCTAGAAATAACTTATCCCCCACTACACTATTAAACTACACAAAAAGATTTCAATCGATAATTTATCACGAATCTTGGTTTCAAAATATTGGTCATGCCAAAAAATGTTCAAAAAGAAAACACGACATCCCTTGGAAGAAAACAAGAGAATTCAAAAAATATAAGATTAAAAATGGTGATAAAATATTAGAAATTGGAAGTGGAACATTGCACTTTGGTTACATAATCGGGAGAAAAAGAAAAAATTGCCGGATTTACCTCAATGATACATATAAAAATGCATTAGATCTTATGTACATTGGAATCAATATCGATAATGGAGTATTAAGCAAAAATATCAATAAAAGAAAAAATGAATATTTCTTAGTGCAAGGTAGTGAGACATCTACAGGAGCTGAAAATATCATTTTTGATAAAATCATAATCAGAAATGCTTTCCAATGTTTTTATCATAAAAAAGAAATGCTGGAATCAATAAAAAAATCAATGGACAAAAACACTATACTGATTATCAAAGATCGGTTTATAAAAAAAGAAACCACGGATACAAGTGATTACCCATCAAACGTACTTGAAGAATGCCCTGATTTGTATAAAAAAGAATTTGAAGATATCTTATCAGAAAACGGATTTGTCAATATCTATTCCAAGAGACTCAAAACCAAATTAGGTAAGAACTATTGGTTATACAAATTCAAAAAAAGA
>JALVEE010000061.1 GCA_027008645.1 Saprospiraceae bacterium | reverse complement strand
CCCTAAAAGTTCCTCCAACAAAAAATCTTCATCTATTTGCTCAATTCTTTTAAGTAAATTCTTTTTCAATTCCGCTGTTGACATAATTAAGACTTTTGATTCACTTATAGAAACAAATTTGTTAAACAATTTGTTCCATTACAATTTCATTACTTGCTTCAGCTCATTATTTTCTATTCCAAATCAATCAATACTTCCTTTATATTTTTTGGAACAATATCCCCGTCTATTGAACTTATTACTTGTCCTGAATTAGTAAAATATCCTCGATATAAAATAACACCATATAATGATGAAACTATTTTACCAACACCAGAATCAGACCATGGAATACCATTTTTTTCTGTCCAGCATCCATTTCTATAAATTTGACCAAATTTATACAATCTGCATACAAATTGCGGATTTGAGCATACTCTGTCATCAAATCTTGAAAGTAATTCTACTGATTGAGGGGATGTTAATTTTGACACAATTGTTGTATCCCATTTTCCAATAATCATCAAACGTTCATCATTGTTTTCTATATATACCGACTGTGTGTCAAATTTTAAAATCAAGGAATCAGCTCGAAACTCTTGATAAACGAAAGTTAATGTATCAGTTGTTTTGGGTGAAAATTGATTTGTATCATCATTATCGATTTTTTGACATGAAAAAAGCAAAATGAATAAAAAGACCAAAATTAAAGCAAAATATTTCATACTTATTCTTTAATTTAAATTGACGTAACTAAACTATTAAAAGGTTGGGTTTTTTATTGAGATTTTTTACTTTTTAATCAAAACTTATTATGAATTGTTCTGCAACGTTTCATTTTTCGCTTGATCAAATAATACTTTTATTCAACCTATTTTTTAATCGTTGTATTAAATCCATTTGTTCATGGAGAATGGCAATAATTAATAAAGGTTTATCATTCCTCTGTAGACCAAAAATATAATGTTTTTGGCAATGTTTAAGTATAACTTGGTGACCAGACACATCTATTTCTTTTTTATGTCCAACATCTTTCGTTAAATCATCTAAACATTTAAGTAATCTTTTAGTGTATTTTTCAACTTGCCGTTTGCCAAAATTAATATATGTATATTCAACGATACTACGCCAATCTTTTTCAGCTGATTTACTGATTTCATATGATGTATCCATTTTAAGATTTAAATCTATTTAGCACATCGTCTGTAATCTGCTGAATAGATTTAGATGATACAGAAGAATTTTCAGCTTGCTCAATACGAGCTAAAAGCAATTCTTCAAGTTGTTTCATAGCAGTTCGTTCAGCTTCGTTATCAACAGAAAAAAGTTTATCTAGTATAAAGTCTTTTATAGACTTTCCCTGTAGTGCAGAAAGTGCTTTAATCTTTTGATGTTGCTCCGGTGATATTTCTATACTTAATCTACTCATAATACAAAGATAGTACATTTTGAACATTTTTACAAATGTACATTTGATTTTTTAATATACTGTTAGAAATATCTATATTTAATCGAGATATTTAGTATCTTATTTGTGATTTTCTTGCATTTTTTGGCAAGAGTTTATGAATAATTATATTTTAAAAAGCCCCGTTAGGGGCGACATTATGCTCTTTTTTTAATTCTGGCTTGTTCAGGTTAGGAAGTTGATATTGAAAATTTGGAAAATAATTGAGCTATTAACCCTCCCCATTTAGATTTTTTATAAGTATCCTGAATCTTTCATTTTGAGTTTCAAATTTAGGTATATTTCGCCATTCTGTCAACATCGCTTGTTATAAGCTGACACTTTATTTGTTGTTTATTATATTTGGATTGGATTACTTTATTATAATTTATTTTAACGATTCTTCAATCTCAATTTTCCCAATTTTACTTATTGTAACTTTATAAGTTAAATCACTTATACTTCCATAATCTAACCTCATTTTGGTAACTATATAAATCGTTTTTATAAAATGGATTTAACTCGCCCTCGTAATATTTTGGATTATAATAAGTAACTGGTCAAATCTTAAAATTCATATTTAATGGTTTTGATATATTAATAATGTGCTCTTTGGTTCATCTGAATATTTCAGATTGCCTGCTCCTAACGTTAACTAGTGTTAGCTTCTCACCATTTCTTCTATAGTTGCCTTCTTATTCCCAAATTTAGACCTAATGCATTATTTCTTAGCTCATATCTATCATTTTTTGATAAACTAATAAGACCAAACCCATAGTCTAATTCAAAAATCAAGCTGTTTCTTAGAGATATAGTCTTTTCCAAATTTATTCCAAGTCTCCAGATCAAGTTAATCTCTTTTAGATTGTAATCACTATATTTAGTGTTATTCGTTAGTGCTACATTGTTTTCTAAAGATATATTAAAATTACTTTTATATTTCACATTGTAAATATGTCCTAAATGCAAACATAGAGATGGGATTAGTACTTTTTTCGTATCTAAGATTTCACCCGTCCACCCACTAATTGAATTAGCATTAAATTGTGAAATTGTTATCCCTAATCCTAACGAAACAGCATTCCATCCATCAATCGATTTTCTGATTTCAATTTTCGTATTGATTCCATTTCCATCTTTTCCTAAGATATCAAAATTTCCGTCATCATAACCGCCATCCCGTTTATAACTTTCGTAACCAACAAAGTCAGTTTTTTCAAAACCGATAGTTAGACCTATTGACAATGGATTTTGATTTATATTCTGCTGTGAGATTACATTCTCACTCATTAAGAATACTGAAATTAAAAATAAGTAAATCTTCATATTTGTTATTTTACTTGTATAGACGTAAAGTTTAAGTAGATGGTTGGTTTTCGGTGGAAGCTAACTCGTTTATATCCACACCAAATAAAAAGGATATGTACTCTATGTGTATTATAGAAATATATTACTTTTTCTTAAATTTTCTACAGGATTAGGTGTATTTCATTTTTTCGCTTTTCCATATATAATTGACAGAAAGACAATATTGTCATTTCCTTATAAAATGCGTAATTTATGTGAGAGGGCAAAACCATGAAGTGGTTTAATATGAATAGCCCCGTATGAAATGCGGGGTAAATGTGAGAGGGGATACGAACGCCGATACCCGTCCCTTTGGGAGGTGTTCAGCAAATCTAATAAAATTCCATTTGTTTTAATCAATGTTTTACATTCAACTCCATTCCCAAAGGGACACGTGTCGGAGTTGTATCCCTCTCACGCATTTACCACCGGTTTCACCGGCGGTTATTCACGTTTATCCCCTTTGGGGAATTTTCGTTTTCCCCTTTAAAATCAATATTTAATCAATTTAAACTATACTGTATAAAATACGTGATAGATGCGCAATGTTAAAACCATGACATTTATCCCGTTGGTACCTGTCCCTTTGGGATATATCCCTTAGGTACCTGTTCCCTTGGGAGTGGTTTAATATAAATAACTCGATAAAAAATGGTAATAAATGCGAGAGAGTGTGCATTTCATAAGCTAATTTTCATTGCTAGTGCATCATTAGCCTTTTTCTCTCTTGTTAACAACGTTAATCCTTGTTCGGTATTCTTTTTTTATTAATAATTGTGTTTTCATTTTACTGAAGGAAAACAAGTAATTAGGTATAGTTTTTTTATCGAATATAAAGGAGTTGCGTCAAAAAAATGCTTTTATTAATCAAAATGATTCTTACATTGTATAAACTAAATAGTGTCTGCCCGAAAACACATCAAATTTGAAATTGATTCTTTTTGTCATCTTTTCACCTTTTTACAAGTGATTGATACTAAGGCATCAAATCATTGCAAAAAAATCAAAATCTGAACAAAAATTATCAGAATTTCAAAAATTGTCTGTTTTCGGGCAGACACTAAATAAATAATTTTAATTATTATTTGTACATTCGCAATTAAAAATAATCAAATGAAATCTTTAAAACTTTTTATTCTTGTACTTTTATTTATAAACAATAATTTTGTTTTCTCTCAAAATCCAATCGACAGCTCCCTTATCACACTGGAAAGAATCTATAAAAACCATGATTTTTCTTCTGAATGGTTTGGCCCGTATCAATGGTATCAAGACGGGAAATATTATACAAAGCTTGAAGTATCAAAATCCATTGAAAGAGGAATGGATATTGTCAGATATTCCAGCGAAGATAACTCTCGTGAATTGCTTATAGATGCAAAATATCTCATTCCCGAAAACGAAGAGAATCCTTTGTATATCGAAAACTATTTTTGGTCTCATGACCTGACAAAACTATTGATTTTTACAAACAGTAAAAGGGTATGGAGATCCAATACCAGAGGAGATTATTGGATCTTTGATACCAAAACAAAAGAATTGTATCAACTTGGAGAAAATTTACCGGAAAGTTCCCTAATGTTTTCCAAATTTTCCCATGATGATACTAAGGTTGCATTTGTAAGCAAAAATAATATCTATGTTCAGGATCTGATATCAAAAAAGATCACTCAACTTACTTTTGATGGGAATGAAGATGTTATTAATGGTACTTTTGATTGGGTATATGAAGAAGAATTGAAATGCAGGGATGGTTTCAGATGGAGTGACGATGATAGATATATTGCATTTTGGCAAGTGGATGCTTCAGGTATCAAAGACTTTTATATGATCAACAATACCGATTCTGTTTATAGCAGGATCATTCCCGTACAATATCCCAAAACAGGTTACGATCCATCTTCAGTAAAGACAGGTATTATTTCA
>JALVEE010000060.1 GCA_027008645.1 Saprospiraceae bacterium | reverse complement strand
TTTTGTGAACAATTAAACCAAACCCAGACTCTCTTTCCTGATACTGACCTCACCTTAATCTATAAATTGGGGTCATCTTAATTCCCCAGGGGTCAGGTGTTCTGAAATTTGTTGGAGATTTTAATATAATTATCGAAATATAAAAATTTACCAAGTTGTTTATGAAATATCTTACGATAATAGTTTTAAGTGTATTATTCTTATCCAACGCTTTTTGTGGAGATGACCCTTGCAATGCTACATTATTAGATACAAGCCTAAAAGGTAAAGTGACATTTGACAATTCAAGCAATACCGATTCCGGGATTGATGCTCCCCCTTATGGAGATTATTCTGGACCTGATACATGGTTGTCATTTGTTATGCCGGCAGGTGGTGAATTACCAATGTATCTAAGAGGAGGAACAATGGATAATCCGGCTATAGCTATTTATTCAGGGGATTGCAATAATCTCAAACTTTTGTACAATGTAATCGATCATAATTGTGTAGATGATTTGGAGGATAATGACAATTTCCCGGCAATATTTTTTGACGAACTAATTCCCGGTCAAACTTATTTCATCAGGGTTTGGGCAGAGTCCGGTTCAAATGATGGCACATTTGATATCTCTTTTGATACCAGTATCGATGTACCCAAGTTCTTGACCTATGCAGACGCAGAACAGATAGGGGATGATTGTTATAAATTAACTGAAGAAGTGGATGGTCAGCACGGTTGTGCTTGGTATGAAAAACCTATTGATTTTTCAAATCCTTTTACACATAAGATGACAGCTAATTTTGGCGATAGGCAATGTAGTTCTAACTTCGATTACGGAGCAGATGGTATCTGTCTGATTTATCAAACAAACGGACCTGATTATTGTGGTGGAACAGGATCCGGAATTGGAGCAGGAGGTATGCCAAATTCATTCATAATAGAATTTGATACATACTTAAATCCATATTTAAGCGATCCGGGATCTGGTCCTTGTGATGTTGATGATCACAGCTCTGTAAATATCAATGGCAATATGAATCACAATGCTTCAATAAATGGACCTGTCAATATTGGAGAAGTAGAAGATGGTAATTATCACGATATTGAATTTACTTGGAATCCTTCAACTAATGATTATACTGTTAGTTTTGATGGAAATGTGATAATGTCCGGCAGCTATGATATTATCAACAATGTGTTTGGAGGAGAGACCAATGTGTGGTGGGGATATACCGCTTCAACAGGTGCTGCGTCAAATGAGCAAATTATTTGTCCTGTCATTCCTGATCCTTTGGTATTAGGCACACAAGAATATTTGGAAGACACAATTTGTGAAGGTGAAGATTTTCATGGCTTTACTGAAGATGGTTTCTACATCGAATATGTCAATGGCGACCCTTGTAATCACCAGCTGAATATCGCCTTGAAAGTCATCCCTGAAAGTGAACCGTATGTAATAGACACACTGATGTGTGCAAATGATGAGATATATTTTAAAGGGGAAACTTACTTTGACCCGGGTACTTACCAATTTGATACGTTGACAAAATATGGATGCGATAGTATTATAATTTTAAATATTGATACCGTAGGAATGGGAATTGACATAATAGATACTGTAATGTGTGCATATGATGAGTTATATTTCAAAGGTGAAACTTACTTCGAACCGGGCACTTACCAATTTGATACCTTGACAAAATACGGATGTGACAGTATTATTATTCTAAATATTGATACGATAGGGATTGGAATCGATATAGAGGCATCAGATTCGTTCAATTGCAAAGTCGATTCTGTACGTCTAACGGGTATAGTCGTTGGTGATTCTTATGATTTATCCTATAATTGGCAAGGTCAAAATACTCAAGGCTACGATGATACATTTGATATTTTCCAATCCGGGACGTATAAATTGACAGTGGGTTTTGAAGAAAATGGATTGACTTGTTTTATAACGGATAGTATTGTGATTAATGCAGACACAACTGCTCCTGCGATACCTGATATTGAAAATCACACTTTTTATTGCGATCAAAATATTCCTGTTTTAGATTTTTCAATTGATACTACTCATGATGGTTATTCATACAAATGGTATCATGACAACAAGGCTATTTCCGACTCAAACTCTTTGCATACCAATATGATAGGCAATTATTTTGTAGAGGTATATGATTCATTAAATGGCTGTACCTCTGTTGACTCATTTTCTATCGATTTAATAGGAGATATACCGGATATTAGTGTTTTAAACGATACTTTGACATGTCTCAAAACAAAAATCAGTCCTCAAATACAAAAATCAAATGACATAACAGATTATATATGGTTTCATAATGACGATAGTATTAGTAATCTTGCAAATCCTGTATTCGATTCCTCAGGAAGCTATAAGGTCATAGCTGCGAATGCAACCGGATGTATAGATAGTGCAAAATTTGAAATATACTTGAACAATAAAAAACCGGTAGTCAATTATCTCAATGATACAATACCTTGTAATAAAGATTCAATTTTAATCCGGCCCTTGGATATAAATCCAGATTATAGCTTTAATTTCAAATGGAATACTCCATCTGATAAAAGTGTATATGGAATGAATCTTCACATATCTGAAGCCGGAAATTATAAGCTGACTGTTACTGACCCGTCCAATGGATGTACTTTTGAAGATACAATATCGGTTTTTGACAAAGGAAATAGTCCTGTTGCTGATTTTTATCCGAAAACATTGACTTGTAAGAATACCGGTTATTATATAAATCTGACTGTGGATAGTTCAAATGCAATATTCAAATGGGAGCTTGACAATCAGTTTTTTAGTGATAGTAAAAATCCATATATCGATAGTCCCGGTAAATATATTGTAGAACTCACATCTCAAAATGGATGTACAAATATCTACTCTTTTGAGGTAAGTATGAATATCGACACGATTCCATTACAAATAGAAAAACCCGATACACTGACTTGTGATATTAGCTCTATTACACTCAAACCTATTGCAAATTCGGGTATTGATTTGCTGTGGACAGGTCCAAATGGGTTTACCAGTAGCGAAACAAATCCTGAAGTGACAGAGCCGGGGAAATATGAATTGTCAGTAGTCAATCCCGAAAACGGATGTCAGTCTTTTGCATCTGTCATAGTGGACTTTGAAGGGCAATTACCTGAATTTAGTATAATCGGTGACACATTGGATTGTTCTACAAAATCTGTGGAATTGGACATAGTTTCTACTCAAGATTATCAAAATATAAAATGGACTGGTCCTAACAATTTTATTGCAACAAATACAACTAAAATAGAGGTGGGGAATCCCGGATTGTACAAAGCAACTGTAATAAATGAGCTTGGATGCAAAAAAACATTGGAATTTAATGTAATAGACACAACTCTTTTTCCTGAACTTATGCTTATCTCACCCGAGTATTTTGATTATAAACTTGGAGAAAGTTATGATATCCTAACTGAAATAGAAGCGGACGAAGAGAATATTGCTAATATCCATTGGAAGCCTTCAAAATATCTGAGTTGTGATGATTGTCTCAATCCTACTTTCACTTCCGATGAAGAAGAGAATATTGATTATACATTGATTATCACAAACAAACAAGGCTGTAGTGATAGCGTGCAAGTTCATGCCAGATTTATTAAAGAAATACCACCTGTAATCATCACCGCCCCAAATATCATAATCGGTGACAATAACAATATTTCAAATCACAATATTTTTACTATTTACGGTCATCCGGTAGAACTTATTCAAGAGATTAAGACTCTTCAAATATTCAATAGATGGGGAGAACTTGTTTTTGAAAAACACAGACTTACAATCAATGATTATCTGCAAGGTTGGGATGGAACTTTCAAAGGTCGTAAAGCCACAGTAGGAGTATATGTTTATTACAGCGAAGTCTTGTTGAAATCCGGTAAAATCGTCAAATTATATGGAGATGTCACTTTAATTCGTTAGTAATCGTAAAACAAAATAAAGCTAAATTTCAATTATGAAATATATAATTATATCTTTTGCATTCTTGATGCTCGGTTCTTGCAAAAAGCACCAAAACCCCGTAGTAAATCACAAACAAAGACCTAATATTATCTATATTATGAGTGATGACCATGCGGCTACAGCCATAAGTGCATATGGCAAATCTATAAACAGGACTCCCAATATTGACAGAATTGCAGATGAAGGAATGATTTTCACCCAAAGCTTTTGCACAAACGCTCTCTGTGGTCCTTCCAGGGCAGTTTTGTTGACCGGAAAATATAATCATATCAACGGGCAAATTGACAATGTAGTGACTTTTGACGGAAGCCAGGAGACATTTCCAAAAATATTACAAAAAAATAATTACCAAACCGCCATGATTGGAAAATGGCATCTGAAAAGCAATCCCACAGGATTTGATTATTGGAGTATTCTCCATGGACAAGGCAGCTACTATAACCCGGATTTTATAGAGATGGGAAATAACAAACGGTACAAAGGATATGTTACTGATATTATAACCGAAAAATCAATCGATTGGATTGAAAATCGCGATACGACAAAACCTTTTTGTCTATTGATGCATCACAAAGCACCACATGGAAACTGGATGCCTGCTTTGAATCATATAAATGACTTTGACAGCACTGAAATTCCTGTACCTTTTAACTATTTTGATGATTTTAAGAATAGAGGAACAGCAGCCAAATCTGCGAGGATGTCAATTTGGAAAGACTTATTTTTAGGTCATGATTTGAAGTTGACAAAAGGGATTAACTCTTCTGAAATAATAAATGACATAGACCTTTGGGCATTTGAAAGAATGGATAGTACTCAAAAGAAAGCATGGTATAAAGCATATCTGAAAAAGAACAATGAATTTTATGAAAAAAACCCTCAGGACAGGAAGTTGGCTCTTTGGAAATTCCGGCGATTTATACAGGATTATCTCGGTACTATTCAATCGGTTGACGAGAGCGTAGGACAATTATTGGATTATTTGGATAAAAAAGGCTTGGCAGAAAATACAATAGTCATATATACTTCTGATCAGGGGTTTTACCTTGGTGAACACGGTTGGTATGACAAACGATTTATGTACGAGGAATCACTGAAAATACCTCTGCTTGTAAGATACCCAAAAGAGATTCCAAAAGCTCAATCTTCAGATGCGATGGTTTTAAACCTGGATTTTGCCCCTACCATTTTAGATTTTGCCGGTATTGAAATCCCCAAAAGCATGCAAGGCGAATCCTTCAGAGAAATACTCAAAAGCAAAAAGTCGAAATCATGGCGTAAAGAAATGTATTATCATTATTATGAGTACCCGAGGAGTGAACACAATGTCAAAAGACATTATGGTATCAGAACTAAAGATTTCAAACTTATTCATTTTTATTATGATATTGATGAATGGGAACTTTATGATCTAAAAAATGACCCAAATGAAATGAATAATATCTATGATAATCCTGAATATAGTGACAAAATAAAAGAGTTGAAACTGAAATTAAAAGAATTGAGAAAAAAATACAGAGATAATAATCAAGATGAATTTTTACCCAAAAACCCTATAAAAACTGTTAAAAACAAAGCCTTAGGCAGTACAATAATCCTTGAATACCCTTATTCGAAAAAATACTCAGGCGGGGGTGCAAATGCATTGATAGACGGTAAAATATCCATAGATAATTTGTCTCAAACCCGTAATAGGGATGCCTGGCAAGGATTTGAAGAAAAGGATTTAATCGCGATTATTGAATTAAAACAACCGGTTGAGATCGATTCAATTTCAATAGGATTTGCCCATATGATAAATTCATGGATATTTGCCCCCGAATGGGTCGAGTTTTATATCGCAGGAAAAGATAAAAAATTCAAATCTATAGGTAAAATAAATAGAGATATCGATTTAAAATCTACTGTTGAGCAAAGAGTTCCATATACTGTCAAAATACCTGAAACAACTGCCAAATACATAAAAGTAGTTGCCAAAAACATAACCAAATGTCCGCCATGGCACAAAGGAGCGGGTTATAAAGCATGGCTGTTTGCAGATGAAATAATAGTAAATTGATTCAATAACTTTTTGCCAAAAAGACATAATTTCACTCAGCTCTCATAATAAATAATAAAGTACCTTTAGAATTCGCTGCAATTTTGTCATTAATACTGTGTTGGCACAATATGTGATGTATATGGCGTGTCCGGAGCAATGTGGCTCCAATTGGTAAAACATTTATTAACAAAAAATATATTGAATTATGGCTAAAAAAATTAGCTTTAACACTGAAGCAAGAAAAAGTCTGAAAGATGGTATTGATGCATTGGCAGATGCAGTAAAAGTAACATTAGGACCAAAAGGTAGAAATGTAATTATAGAAAAAAGTTTTGGTGCTCCCCAAATCACAAAAGACGGAGTAACTGTAGCAAAAGAAATAGAACTTGAAGACCCTATCGAAAATATGGGCGCTCAAATGGTCAAAGAAGTTGCATCCAAAACAGCTGACCAAGCAGGAGATGGAACTACTACCGCAACGGTATTGGCTCAAGCAATGGTTGGAGCAGGAATCAAGAATGTAACAGCAGGAGCAAATCCAATGGACCTAAAAAGAGGTATAGACAAGGCTGCTGAAGCTGTAGTTGCTGAATTACACAAATTGTCAGAAGAAGTAGGAAGCGATTATAAAAAAATAGAACAAGTAGGTTCAATCTCTGCTAATAATGACCACACTATCGGTAAACTTATTGCCGAAGCTATGCAAAAAGTTTCAAAAGATGGTGTCATTACCGTTGAAGAAGCAAAAGGAACCGAAACTTATGTGGATGTAGTAGAGGGAATGCAATTTGATAGAGGGTATCTATCTCCTTACTTCATCACAAACGCTGATAAGATGATAACAGAATATGAAAATCCGCTTATCCTTATCCACGATAAAAAAATAACAAATGTTCAAGATATAGTACCTATCCTTGAGAAAACTGCGCAAAGTGGAAAGCCATTATTGATTATCTCTGAAGATATCGATAGCCAACCTCTTGGAGTCTTGGTTGTAAACAGACTTAGAGGAGGCTTGAAAATCGCGGCTGTAAAAGCTCCCGGTTTTGGAGATAGAAGAAAAGCAATGCTTGAAGATATTGCCATTTTGACAGGAGGAACAGTAATCTCAGAAGAGCAAGGATACAAACTCGAAAATACAGGTTTGGAACACTTGGGTACTGCTGAGAAAATTGTAATCGATAAAGATAATACTACTATAATCAATGGAAGTGGAGATCCTGAAGCAATAAAAGCCAGAATCAAGCAAATCAAACAACAAATCGAAACTACAACATCAGATTACGATAAAGAAAAACTTCAAGAAAGATTGGCTAAATTGGCAGGTGGTGTAGCTGTGCTTTATGTCGGAGCTCCTACTGAAGTTGAAATGAAGGAAAAGAAAGATAGAGTAGATGATGCACTGCACGCTACAAGGGCGGCAATCGAAGAAGGAATTGTTCCCGGTGGTGGTGTAGTATTCATCAGAGCTTCAAAAGCTTTGGATAAACTTAAACTGGACAATGAAGATCAAAAAATAGGAGTTGAAATCCTTAAGAAAGCTTTGGAAGCACCATTGAGAACAATTGCTAATAATGCAGGAATGGAAGGCTCCGTAATCGCCAATGAAGTTAAAAACGGAAAAGGTAACTACGGCTATAATGCTAAAGATAATAAATTTGAAGATCTTAAGAAAGCAGGAATCATCGATCCTACTAAAGTAAGTAGAGTAGCACTTGAAAATGCAGCCTCAATCGCAGGTATGGTATTAACCACAGAAGCCGTGATAAATGACATCAAGGAAGAAAGCGCTCCACCAATGCCTCCAATGGGAGGTGGAATGCCCGGAATGATGTAATACCAGTTATATTTTAAGCAAAATTAAAAGGCCTTCATTTTTGGAGGTCTTTTTTTATGTAAGTAAAATAATTATTTATTCGTTTCGTTATCAGAGGGTACAAATAATTTCTATAGGTATAATTCTACATGATTTTTTATCCGATTTATTCTTTGATTTTTGTATCGAAAGTTCGGTATATTAGCCTGTATATTGTGCAAAATACTTTGGCAGGGCAGATTTCAAAGAGGAACATCGAAAATTTACTATTTTATTAACCAAAAAAATTATGTATGAAAAATTTATTTGTATTTTTTGCCATTGCTTTTTCTCTTTTACTAGTCAGTTCTTGTTGCAAAGACGATAACGATATTGATACTACACCCCAAGTGTCGCAACTACAGCATTTGCCGTTAAAAACCGGTAACTATTGGGTATATAACACATACAAAATAGATACTTTAGGAAATGAAACTATTATTTCTACTGTTGACAGTACTATTATTTCAGGGGATACTATTATTAATGGTTTGAGCTATTATATTTTGAAAGGTAATTATGCAGGTGGACGTATCAGAATATTAGATATCCTCAGGGATTCCTCCGGATATCTTGTAAATGATAAAGGGGAAATCAAATTTTCAGAAGATAACTTTACAGATACATTGAGTATTACTAATGTTACTTTTGGCGATTCAACTTATACAACTACTTACTATAAAATGGAAAAGCATAGTGACCCAGTTACCGTTCCGGCAGGTACATTTGATGATGTATTGAATTATAAAGGCACTATCAAATTTTATAGAGCAAGTAATCCTATCTACAAAGATAAAAATACTTTCTATGCAAAAGATATTGGACTTATACTCGATACTTATTATTATGGATCTCAAGCTCACTCGTATAGATATGAAAGAAGGCTGGTTAGGTACAATGTGAATAATTAAATTATAAAAATTCTTGCCACTTTAATCTTACTTTTTTATATTGCAGGAAATTTTTTGTGCCATGAAGAGAACTTGTTTATTCGCATTCATGCTTTTATGCATGGTAAATACATTACTTGCCAATCATTTTTTTATAGATCCCGTTAAAGGAGATATTAATAATGACGGCTCAATAAATCACCCTTGGAGTACATTTGAGGAGGTCATTGCTAATAACTATATAGAGTCATATACCAATACTCTGCCGTATATTGAATCAACTAATAAGCTAATTATTAAAAATGAAAATGCTCCTGTTCATGCAGGTGACACACTATATCTATTGACGGGTTTACACGGAGATATCAAACTTGTCAATTACAATAATATCAAAAATATTGTTGTAATGGCTTATAATTCTCAACTTCCGGTACTGAAAAGATTACATCTTGTTGCTTGTAAAAACTGGGTGTTTTCCGGTCTTTCTATCAGCTCCGAACCATATGGCCATTATATAAATGACAGATTGGTATATCTGGAATCACACGGCTGGCAAGGACCAAGTTCAAATATCGATATAGTTGATTGTAGTATTTATAGTGCTGTTGAGCCTTGGACTAAAGCAGAGGATTGGCGTGAAAAAGTTAGCGACGGTATCCATATAAGATGTGATTCGGTAAATATTGTGAACAATACCCTTAAAAATATTAATTTTGGAATTAGAGCAGCAGGAAATCATATAAATGCAATAAATAATGAAATTGTCAATTTTTCAGCAGACGGGATGAGGCTGCAAGGATCATACAATCTTTTTGAAGCCAACTTGATAAAAAATTGCTATAAAATAGATGAGAATCACGATGACGGGATTCAGTCTTTTACCACAAACGGTGTAGTTGTTGATAATAATATTATTCGTTCCAATATAATTATTAACTACGAAGATGAGAATCAAGCTTTGCTTGGAGATATGCAAGGGATTGGTTGTTTTGACGGGTTTTATCACAATTGGGTGATAGAGAATAATCTGATAATCGTCAATCATTGGCACGGTATCACTCTATTGGGAGCCGATAGTTGCGTGATTGTCAATAATACTGTTCTCGACCCAAGTCCGGACAAGACTCCCGGTGGCTCTTGGATAATGATCGATAATCACAAAGACGGCAGACCGAGTACCAATTGTGTGGTGGCAAATAATGTTGCAAATAGTTTTAATGCAAAAGGATTTGAAATCAATAATGTAGTTCTTAATAGCTATAAGGAGTATGCTGACAATTTTGTTGAATATGCCAACAATAACTTTCATCTAAAAAAAGAGAGTATCTTGATCGATAAAGCAGATGCAAAATATGCTCCTGAAAAAGATATCGAGAATATTAACAGAAATATAGGTATCGCTCCTGATATCGGTGCATACGAATATGTATTCCTTGATTTTACGGATACTCCTGAAAAGTCCAAAGTTTCAATTTATCCAAATCCTGCAAAGGACTACCTCACTATTGAAAATGAAAATGCAGGTTTCACCCTCACAATATTTGACTCTATGGGAAACCGTAAGTTTTCTAAGAATATCAAGTCAAAATCTATATCTTTTAACTTAAAATCCCTTGGCCTTGGATTGTATTTTATCGAGATCAAAAACCGGAATTCAAATAGTATTTTTATAAAAAAAAATAGTGGTGATCGAATAATTCGGGTTAAAGCCCTGCTTTCCCCTTTATTATTTTTTTTATTAATGTTTCATTTTTGGTTTCTACTTTAACAAAATAAATGCCATTTGGATTTTCTGTTAAATCAATTGTTGATACCTTTCCGGATATTAGCTTTTGCTTAATTATTTTTCCGTTTATATCAGTTACTATAATTTTATTTATATTTTCTCCTACAATAGTTATTATCCCATCAGTAGGATTGGGATAACGTGGGTATGTCAATACTACGATGCTGGATTAACACAACAGAAATAATAGTAAGTATGATAATTTTGGTGTAAACCAATATGTCTTCTATCTTGCCCATTCCATTTACACTCCAAATATTGATTAACATAAAAACAGCCAATATACCTAGAGCGATAAGTTTTCTATCCCATATATTATTTGCGAAATCACTTCCGCTGATAGCATAAGATGAAAAAGTATAAGCATAGATAGCCAATGTACTTATATATCCAAAAATAACTAACCAGCCAATAACAGCAGCAGGGAATTTAGCTTTGGGATAAGTTTTCTTTATAAAGGCATATGTAGCTCCTTCGTCCCTATAATATAGACCTAACTTTACATAAGAATAGGCTGCCAAACCGGCAACTATACCCCCAATTGCAATCGCTACCGGAGTTAAAAATCCTATTAAACCTACAGAAATACCCAAAATGGTGAAAATACCACCACCAACCATTCCCCCGATAGCAATTGCTACCAGTTCTTTTAATCCCAAACTCTTACTGTTTCTATTATTTGACATACTTATAATTTCTCGGGACTATTAAGAATAATTAAAAAGGTATATCGATATCTCCTCCTGCCGAATCTCCTCCATTCATTTTTGAGGTCTTGGTGATAATATTTCCTCCTGCACTTAAGGGGTCAGAACCTGGATTGTCAAATGATGGAAACAATGGATTATCAAGTTCTGTAAATTTGGTAAGTTCCTTGATAAACTTAAGCTCGACCGTTCCCAGACCACCGTTTCTGTGTTTAGAAATAATTATCTCAGCGACATCTTTTGGTCCTTCAAATTCTTCATTTAAGTCATAATAATCAGGTCTGAACACAAATGTTACGATATCCGCATCTTGCTCAATAGCTCCTGATTCCCTTAGGTCGGAAAGTTGAGGTCTCTTATCTCCACCTCTGGTTTCAACTGCCCGGCTCAACTGAGATAGGGTGATGACAGGCACATTCAATTCTTTGGCCATTCCTTTCAATGCTCTGGAGATAGAACTGATTTCTTGTTCCCTATTTCCACGACCTTGGTTTGGAGCGGAAGTCATCAATTGCAAGTAGTCAATAATAATCAATTTGATGTCGTGATTTTGTTTCATCCTACGACATTTGGCTCTTAGTTCGAAAATATTGATCCCCGGAGTATCGTCTATATAGATATCGATTTCGGACATTCTTTCAACACCTTCGTGAAGCTTTTTCCATTCGTATTCATCGAGTTTTCCGCTTCTTATTTTTCTACTGTTGATTTCTGACTCCATAGCAAGAAGTCTTTGTGTCAACTGCATTTTGGACATCTCCAAAGAAAAAATTGCTGTAGAATGTCCTGCCAGAGCGGCATTTCTGGCTAAGGATAGCGCAAATGCAGTCTTACCCATACCCGGTCTTGCAGCAAGTATTACCAAATCCGAAGGTTGCCAGCCCAAGAGTATAGAGTCCAATTCGTCAAAACCGGTCGTGATACCCGTCACTCCCTCTTCTTTCATACTCAATTCTTCGATTTCCTTTTGCACTTTAACGGCTAAACCACCCAATTTTTCATATGCTGTATTCAGATTTTGGTCGGTGATATCATATAATGATTTCTCTGCATCATCCAAGAGCTGAAATACATCTTTCGTGTCTTCATACGAGTCTTTTATCACATCTGATGACACTCTTATCAGTTCTCTTTGTATATATTTCTGTACTAAAATTCGAGCGTGATACTCGATATTTGCAGCAGAACCGACTTTATTACTCAGTTCAACTATATAATTAGGTCCTCCTATTTCATCGATAGTTCCGTTTTTCTTTAGCCCTTCATGAACTGTAAGAATATCTATGGGTTGAGATTTTTGAAATAAATCTATGATTACTTCAAAAATCGTTTGATGAGCCGGCTTGTAGAAGATCTCTTTTCTCACAATATCCAAAATAGCAGGTAAGGCATTTTTATCTATCAATAATGCACCCAAAACAGCCTCTTCCAGTTCAATTGAATGAGGCATCACCTTACCCATCTGGAGCAACTCAGAGTTAAGGGACGGTTTCAAACCTCCTTTTATTTTAGATAATATATTTTTGTTCTCCGGCATATTCTAAATATTTTTCACACAAAGATACTAAACAAAAATCAATAATGATAATCAAATCCACCGTGCGATATGTATCAAAATGTTGATAACTCATTCACAATTGTTAATAACTAATCGATTTGCTAAAAACACAATTTACTTATAAAAACATTTAGCCTTAACAAAAAAACATCCAACTTTGACATCAACTTTAAAAAAGCATAACCGGGACAACTTTTTGAAATAATTCATCCCTATGTTTCAATCACTTGCAAAACAGTCAAAATTCGACAATAAGTAATTAGCTTCAAATTTGATCTGTTTTATTTTACATGCTATATAATGTATAACTCTAAATTCTTATATAAAGTTCACACAAAATACTCTCTTAGATTATATATTAATATGTGGAGAAAAATCACATTAATCTTAATCCGTTTTCACAGGGCTTATCAGGAACAGATAGAATCACCTCGCCATTTTGTTGTTTAAACCCGGTAACCAACACTTCCGACATAAAATTTCCAATCTGCTTTGGAGGAAAATTAGTTACGGCGATTACTTGCTTATTTAATAAGCTGTCTTTGGTATATAAACCGGTAATCTGTGCACTGGATTTTTTAATCCCTATTTCTTTACCAAAGTCTATTATCAGCTTATATGCAGGCTTTATCGCTTCCGGAAAATCCATTACTTCAATGATTGTCCCGATATGCAATTCAACTTTCTCAAAATCTTCCCAAGTAATAGATGTATTATTCTTGTCTT
This sequence comes from Saprospiraceae bacterium, assembly GCA_027008645.1. Taxonomy (GTDB): domain Bacteria; phylum Bacteroidota; class Bacteroidia; order Chitinophagales; family Saprospiraceae; genus JADJGA01. The sequence goes on along the minus strand of JALVEE010000060.1, from coordinate 1,977 downwards.
TCATTTCTTTTTTTACTTCCAAGCTATTTATAAGAGACTAAATTCTTTCAATTTTACTCTATCCTTAAAATCCGGATTATTCATGCTTTTAGCTTTACTGCTTTTTTTTACTTTTATTGCTTCAGAATATTTTACAAATGGTAGCATAAACGCCTCTAATCGTCAATAATTGATCAAAGTAGATATATTGATGATAGATTGATCAAATCTGTAAAAATCAGTTTAATCAGTGTCATCCGTGTTCTATTTCTAAAATGCTTTAGAATTTGACAGATAGCGGATAATCAAATATCCATTACTTGCATTATATTATTATCTTTTTTAATGCCTATCACTTAACGATTATGCGAAACTTCAGTTATTTACAAACATTTTTTATAAGATTATCTGCTCTTTTATAGCCTAATTTTTTAGCTTCTTTAGCATTTTTACATGCTTCTGCACTGTTCTTTTGCTTATTATAAGCTAATCCTATATAGTAATAAGCCTTACCCGGCTTTGTTTTCATTTTTATAGCTTCTTGTAGGTCTTTTATTGCACCTGCATAATCTTTTACCAGATACTTGGAAATTCCTCTATTCAAATACAATTTGCCTTTTGCTTTTTTAGAGATCAATTTATCATAATCCAAAATGGCATTTTTATAATCTTTATTGCTAAAATAAGCCATAGCTCTTTTACCTAAAAGCCTTGCTGATTCGGATTTTACTTCAAGACCTTTTGTCAGGGCTGAAATTGCACCGGGATAATCTTTTTTAATCAAATTTGCATATCCGAGATAGTAAAAAGCATCAACATTCTTTGGGTCTGCTGTGATTTCTTGGTTGAAATCCGCAATAGCTTTATCGTAATCTTTTTTTGCCAAATACGCTTTACCTCTATAAAGAACCACTTTATTATAATCGGGTTTTTGCTTAATTACTTCATCAAAATCTGCAATTGCTTCATCCAATTTTTTCATATTCTGATATGCAACACCGCGGTTGAATTGAGCTTTGAGCTTGTTTTTACCATTCGCTTCAATTACCTTGGTAAAATCAGCAATTGCTTTCTCATAGTCTTTTGATTTGAGATAAGATGTGCCTCTGTTCAGATAAGCTTTCTCGTATTTGGGATCAATATCAATTGCCTTTGTTAAGCTGGCAATCGCATTAGGATAGTCTTTCATAAGCATTTGGCAATAGCCTTCATACATAAATGCTTTTGCATATTTAGGATCCAATTCTGTAGATTTATGAAAATCTGCAATGGCATCTTTATAGGCTTTTATTTTCATTTCTGCCATTCCTCTATTATAATAGGCTTTTTTGTAATCCGGTTTTATTGAAATAGCCTTTGTGTATAGAGGAATTGCTCCTTTATAGTCTTTAGCCTTTATTTTTTTTACTGCTTCATTAAAAGATTTTACCGCTTCATTATTCTTTTGCGCATCAGCTTGTCCAAATGATAAGGTGAAAGAAAATGCTAAAACTAAAACTAAAAGATTTTTTATTAAACTCATGATTTTTTTTGTTTTTAAAATTATAAAATATCCACTCTTATATTTTGTGGTGCATTACAATAAACTAATATTGTCAGACAATATTTTTTTCGAGTCACAAATTTCTAAAAAATATACCGTCTTAAGAAAAAATTAACTAAAGAATAAAATAAAATATTAAGAAAGCTACTTTTCAGAAATTTTTTCCACAATAGACTTTTTTAAATTAACTATATCCTCTTTATTGATATTTTCTATTTTGGTTTCAGACAGGACTTTGTCGATTAGTTTGCTTTGTTTTTCGTAATTTGAACATGCTTGACACATTGATTTGTGAACTTTGAGTTGTATTTTTTCCTTAAAACTCAGTTTATGATTCAGTTTTTTCTCAATGAACTCAGTTGCTTTTAAGCATGACAGAAATAGTAATTGCATTAGTTTCTTCATAAGTATATCAGTTTTTATACCATTTGGATTCAATACACTCTCTCAGGCTT
>JALVEE010000059.1 GCA_027008645.1 Saprospiraceae bacterium | reverse complement strand
TGTCCCGCGATACCTCGGGAGCCATAGCTATGGTTAGTATTGTTAACAAAAATTAATACAATAATAAAATGTATATTTGGGAAGATATATTACAAAGTTTGGTGCAGATTTATCTTACATCTTTTTATCAATAAAATAAATTAAAAAATATGAAAAATAGACTATTTTTACCGGTATTATTTTTATTAAATGGGCTTTTTTTATCGGCTCAGCTTTGTGTGCCTGATACAAATTATGCTCATAAAGAGGGAAATATATATCCTGAAGCCTACCATGCCAGATTGAATCCCGATGGTGGAGTACTGGATTCAGCTTGTATAAATACCGATTATTCATTTGTGTTTACAGCGGTAGTTCCCGACTCTTTGCCAACTGCATTTGGTGTGTTTAAATTGGATTCTTTGATTGTGCAGGAAAATGGCGTACTGGATATCCCCACAGGATTAAAATATAAATGCAATCCACCAAATTGTAAGTTTGATCAAGGGACATTGGGTTGTCTTGAAATCTATGGTAAAGCTGACGCTACCAATGAAATCAAAGTTTATGATTTGAAATTAAAAGTAAAAATATCGGTTGAAGATGGCTTTATTGTCGTTAACGATACATTGCCGGCGTATCTTTCGGATTCTGCACATTATTTCTTGCCTCTGTTTCCGGAGGGCTCACCTAATTGTCAACCTGCCGGGGTAGATGATTTTTTCAATCAATTCAGTGTATTGGTTGCACCAAATCCTGTGACAGACAGAATAAGTTTTGAGGTGAATTTGCCTCAAGATGATAAAATCATTTATTCTTTGAAAAATATCCAAGGACAAATATTGTTTAAACAAGGAAGATGGGTGTCAAAAAACAGTGTTATCAGCGTTGAGGATATTTCAGGACTAAATAAAGGAATTTACTTTTTGGAAACCAAATATAAAAATAAAGTAATTACCCGGAAGGTTACAATTTTGTAATTTGAAATTTGAATTTAATAGGTGAAACCTAAACGATTAAAAGAATCATACACAAGGCAATGATAGTTTTAATTTCAAAAGGCTTCATTTGACCATTAGAAATAATAAAAAATAAACAGATGAAACGAATATTATTAATTCTTTTTGCTGCTTTTTTTGTAGCAAATATGTCCTATGCGCAAGACCATATTAAGGCAAAACTCACTTTGGAAGATGCCATTTTAAAAAGATTTGCTGATTTTTATCCTGACTATATCTCAGGATTGCAATGGAGAGGAGATTCTAAAACAATTGTAAAGAAATCCGATGATTTGAAGTATTTATTAATGTCAGATATTGACAGTGAAAGCTGGGATACATTATTAAAAGTATCGAAACTCAACAAGGATTTGGATTTGGAATTGAAAACTTTGCCCGGATTTAGCTGGAAAGATAATAATACAGTTAGATTTAATAGTGGGAATGATTATTTTGAATACAATATTAGCGATGGTAAAGGGGCAAAATTAACCAGAATGCCCTTGGAAGGACAAAATACGGATTTGTGTAAGAAAACAGGAAATATTGCTTTCACAAGAGACAATAATTTGTATTTGAAAAAAAACAATGGCGACTGTATTTCGATCACAGATTTTAAAGATAAAAATATAGTTGCAGGACAATCTATTGCCAGAAATGAATTTGGAATAGTAAAAGGAACTTTTTGGTCGCCCCAAGGCAAATACTTGGCCTTTTATCAAAAAGATGAATCCGATGTTACCGATTATCCTTTGGTTGACATTACATCCAGAGTTGCAAGCCTTAATAATATTAAATATCCGATGGCCGGAATGAATAGCGAGTACGCCACCGTAGGTGTTTATGATGTAGAATCAGGTAAGACAGTTTATCTCAATACTTCCGAAGGGGAGAAAGACCACTATTTGACCAACTTAGCTTGGGGACCGAATGAAAAATTTATCTATTTGGCAGAATTGAATAGAGAGCAGAATCATATGTTGTTGAATAAGTACGATGTTGAAACCGGAGAAAAAGTAAAAACTCTTTTTGAAGAACAGCATCCAAAATATGTTGAGCCTGAACATCCTGTTTGGTTTATTCCGGGTAGAGACGATGAATTTTTATGGTTTAGCAGAAGAGATGGCTTTAACCATTTGTACAGGTACAATACCGATGGAAAATTGTTGAATCAAGTGACAAAAGGAGATTTTCCTGTTCACAGTATATTGGGAGTCGATAAATCAGCTAAGTATTTATATGTAGTTGGAGCGGATGAAACAGGATTGAATGAGTATTTGTACAAGACCAAAATAAATAGTAGTTCCACTAAAAAGATAACAAAACAAGAGGGGGTTCATCGATATAGAATGGGAGACAAAGGTGCTTATTTTATCGATATTTATTCGGACTTGCATACTCCTAGAGTTACTCAAATAATCAATAATAAAGGAGAAGTTGTAAGAAATTTATTGGTTTCTGAAGACCCATTGGCTGATATTGCTATCGGTACGACTGAGTTAGTTGATATAAAGGCTGCCGATAATAAGACTACATTGCATGCAAGAGTGATTAAACCATATGATTTTGATGCTTCAAAAAAATATAAAGTTTTTGTATATCTATACGGTGGTCCTCACGCACAGATGATCCGTAATGCTTGGATGGCTTATGCTCCATTGTGGATGCATTATATGGCAAATAAAGGGTATATTATCTTTACGGTTGATAATAGGGGGTCGGCTAATCGCGGATTTGATTTTGAAAATGTGATACATAGAAATCTCGGTCTGAATGAAATGGCAGATCAGATGAAAGGTGTTGAATATTTAGCTGGTTTACCTTTTGTAGATACTAGTAAAATGGCTATTCATGGGTGGAGTTTTGGAGGATTTATGACAACTACAATGATGCTGCGCCAACCGGGAGTGTTTAAAGTTGGTGTTGCAGGTGGTCCTGTAATTAATTGGAAGTATTATGAAGTGATGTATGGTGAGAGGTATATGGATATGCCTAAAGAGAATCCTGAAGGATACAAACTAAATAATCTATTGAATTATGCAGATAAGCTTCAAGGCGATTTGATGTTGGTGATGGGCTCTGTTGACCCGACAGTTGTCCCTCAGCATTCGATGACAATGTTGAAGAAATTTGTTGAAGCAGGCAAACAAGTGGACTATTTTGCTTATCCGATGCATCCGCACAATGTCAGAGGACGCGACCGTGTTCATTTGATGAGAAAAGTATTGGATTATGTTGATGAGAAATTGAGTTTGTTAAAATAAGTCTATACAAAATAATTATTCTATGAAAAAAGCATTATTGTTCATTGGACTTATTGTGTTTTTCGCAGAGTCTTGCAAAAATTCTATCGTCAAAAGTGATAGTAAAGAATCAAGGTCATTGATCGAACATTTTAGACCGGATACTGACCAAATAATCAATTACATTGCATTCGGGTCGTGTAGTAATCAGAGATTGGATCAAAAATATTGGGATGTAATTGCCAAAAAACAACCTGATTTATGGATTTGGATGGGAGATGCCATTTATTCCGATACAGAGAATATGAAGGAGCATCAAGAGGAATATGACCTGATGAAAAATAATAAGTATTATCAAGATTTTATAGGGCAAATACCCGTTATAGGTACTTGGGATGACCACGATTATGGAGTGAATGATGGAAACCGGACTTATCCTAAAAAAGTAGAAAGCAAAAATCAGTTTTTGGATTTTCTGGATATACCAAATGATGCAGCTGTTAGAAAACACGCCGGTGTGTATGATACCTATGAATACGGCAAAGGGCATAGAAAAGTAAAAATATTTTTGTTAGATAACAGAACTTTTAAAGATCCTTTGGTCGAAGACCCAAAACCCAATAACAGGTACATAGAAAATATGGGTGGAACTGTTTTGGGAGAAGAGCAATGGAAATGGTTAGAGAATGAAATAAAAAATAGCGATGCAACCATTAATATATTCGTAAGTGGCCTCCAGATAATAGCCGATGATCATCAATATGAAAAATGGGGCAATTTCCCTAATGAAAGGCTTAGATTCTTAAGATTATTGGAGAAGTATAAGATAAAAAATCCTTTGATATTTAGCGGTGATAGACATTTTGCAGAACTATCCGAATATACTTATGAAGATTTTAGCGCAAATGTGACTGAAGTCACTTCAAGCGGTCTGACTCATTCATACGAAGGAGTTGATGAACGAAATGCATACCGTTTAGGTACGGTCTATGACGGGAAAAATTTTGGAATGCTGGAAATCACTTGGGGAGGCTCAAAAGTGTTGATGAAAGTAAAAATATACGATATTGCAGGTAAAAATATCATCGAACACGGCATAATCGGAGATTATTAAAGGAGGAAGGTAGCGTATATATCTACATTCAACTCCTCCGGAGTTGTACTCTAGGTGTTCAGATACCGCGGGTTTCACCCACGGCTATTCACATTTATCCCCTGTCGGGGAAAATTTTAATTTTCACGTAATAACATTTGAATAATACCAAACGTTAGCTAAAGCATCAACCTATGGGTTAAATGGGAAACCAATCGATTAATCGCCTTCAACTCCCCTTCTCCTTTTTCGGGTAATTTAAATAATATGGCAGACTCATCAAAAGGAGAAGGGGCAGGGGGATGAGGATAAAAAAAGTGAAGGTGTTCGCAGTGTATAACATTTCTACATTCAACTCCTTTCGGAGTTGTACTCTAGGTGTTCGGAAACCGCGGGTTTCACCCACGGCTATTCACATTTATCCCCTGTCGGGGAAAATTTTAATTTTCACGTAATAACATT
>JALVEE010000058.1 GCA_027008645.1 Saprospiraceae bacterium | reverse complement strand
ACGGTAATCTTGTCTGTGGCATAATGGGTCATTTTTAAATCCGAGGGCAAAGTTACAAATATTTTAAAAAATATTAGTTTCCAATACGATACGTTCTAGTTGTTTTTTTGGGGTCAGGTGTTCTGAATTTATTAATATTTCTTCTATAAAAAAATAGAATTTTGAATTATGACAATATTTATACCTTTATTAACTTTAAGTAGTACCTTATTATCTCATAATGCCCAAGTTGGGTTCTACACGTGATTGCAACTAATACATATTAGTCATGATTATAAAGTGAAATAGAACTTAGAACTCAAAAAGATGAAGAAAATATATATGTAGTATCTGATTGTTGATATGGTATATTAAAAACAGGAAGTATGATTCTGTAATAGATGCACCTATAAATAATGCAAGTTAGGATTTTTTTAATTTGAGGACAATCCCTAAAAGTAATAATACCAATGCAAAAACAATAATACCAATATACCACCAATTAGACTTCTCAAAATGAATAGTTGATGGATCGCCCAATAATACCAAATTAGCCCAATTAGCGGGTGAAATATATTTATCATCTACTAAACCGATATATTTTTGCTTTGCTTTTTGCAAAGCGATATCCTTTGTATTTCCATCTCTTAAAAACTTGTAAAATAGATTCAAGATATCTTTGCTTTGACCTTCATATGACTGCCATTGGGAGGCAATTATCGATGGACTTCCGGCTAGTGAAAAACTTCGCGCCAGACTATTGATTCCTTCGCCTGTCACAACACTTCCATCAGAAGAATAGCATGAACTTAAAACGCTTAAGTAATTATCCAACCTCAAGCCTATAAGATCTGATGATTTTAAAATGAATTTTCTATTACCATTTGTTTTCTGAAAAATCATACCGTTTTGTTCGTTATTATTGGAAGCGATTAAGCTATGCAAGGACAAGTGCAATATTTTGCTTCTGTTAGCATTACTAATGAAATTTTCATAATTAGCCTCCTCCTTAACCCAAACTTTTGAGTTGAACATCTTTGATATGGATACAACTTCTTCAACGGAAAGTTTCAGAGGTTTAAGCGTGGGAGGGAATGAACCAATCCAAAAAATGGTGTCTTTAGTGATTTGATTTAAAGTTTCAGTATCGTAATTAGTAGCAAATCCTTCAAATTCATATTCTTTTTCCTTTTTAATCTCCTTTGAATCCCAGATATGTTTATTATTGAAAGAATAAGAAAAAGCAAAATCAAAAATCAAATATTCTTTCCTCAAATCAGCTCCTGTCATTATTGCTCCAAAAGGTACTTTATTTAGGTTTTTATCCCTTATCACAATAAGCCTATTTATTTTATTTTTCTCCAGTAATTTAATAAGTTTGTCCGGAAAAAGCAATGGATATATTTGTTTTGATAACTTCAAACTGATATTTGAAAACAATGTCAACTCATTAGCAAAAACATTAAAAATGGAATCTAAATCCATATCAACTTCTTGCTTTATAGCAGTGTAATTGTGCTTTGTGATGATAAAAGTAAATATTGTCTTCCCATCAATATAGTATTCCAATATGGCATTATTATCATCAAGTTTTTTTTGCAAATCATCAATAGTTTTAGCATCAATATTACCGTATATTCTCTGATAAAAATTAGGATAATTGGATTTAATTTCATTAAATATTTTTTCTTTCTTTATCGACAAATTCAAATATTCTGCATTTAGCATTTGATATGCTAACGAATCATCTTTCAATACAGCATATTGTTTCTGGAATAGATTTGATTTCAAATCATTAGATACTTTTAAATATTTTTGTCTCAAATCGGCATCCAGAATTTCCCAAACAGCATCTAGTTCTTCTTTTGTTTCTGAAAATACCTGTGCCTTGTTTTCACCAACATAGCGGTAAGCTTTTTGTAAATATTTATCTTCTCCGGTAGTTTCCCAAAGCAAAAAAGCATTTTCGATAGCATATTTGTAGATAGTATCAAGAGAACTTCCCAATAAAACTTTTGAATCATTATCCATTATCTCTCTTCTTTGTAAATTCACAAGTGAATCTGCAATTGAAAAACTTTTTTCCGATTCAATCAAATACTCTATATTTTCTCCTATACTATATTTACGATTGAGAAACTTTCCTTTCATCTGAAGTTTTCTTACCATATCACTCTTATTGAAATCATTTTCTCTTAGCTCTTCATATTTACTCAACTCATTTATATTATCCAAACTATGAGTCTTAGCAATGCTTAAATCAATATAATATAACGCCGAATCAAGCATTCCCAGTCTTCCATATGCTCCGGCTATATTTTCGTATATATTGGAGATAGATGAATTTTTCGCTTTTATCCTTTTTCTTTCATTCAATGATTTGAAATAATACATCAATGCTTTTCTATACTCCCCCATTGAGACAGAAGTCATACCCAATGTTTCAAATATAAGAGCTTTAGCCATTTTGTTTTTAATATGGTTATTTTCCACAAACTCTAATGCCTTTTTACCCCATTTAAAAGATTCCTTATAATCATTTATAGATCTATAATATAATGCATAATTTCTGTATAAGGATCCTAACTTTGATGATTGAGTTTTTTCTAAGTCGATTTTTGCTTTGTCCAAAAACTCATTTGATAAAGGAAATTCATTTTTATCAATAAAATTCCTTCCAATTGTACTATATATTTCTCCTCTAATACCTAAATCATTAATTTTAAGACTATCGTACAATGAAAGGGCTTTAAATGCAAATCCCTGGGCTGTATTATAATCTCTTAATTTACTTGAATTATAATATTGATTAAGATAAAAATCGACATATTTCTTCCATTTTAGAAGATTATGGTTTTTTAATAATTCAATTGCCTTGTTAATAGATTTTATTGCATTTTTATAATCATAAAACAATCCATATACAACACCAATGTTATATAGAGTTTGAGCAGTTCTTTCCGGATTAATAGAATCACAGCTCATTCTTAATGGCAATGTCTCTTCTTTCCAGATTTTAAATGCAGAGATTTTGTCTTTTTGAAAATATTTGCAAACTCCAAGTAAATTGGAGATTTCAGATTTGAGATCACATGATAAATTATCATTTTTCTTTAATGATAAAAGAATATTTTCCGCTTTTGCGTATTCTTTTTTTGAAATTAATCTTTTTGCATTTTCATATTCTTCTATATAAGTCGCGCTATTGTCAACAGAATACCCTGTCTGAGAATAAGAATTATAGCTCAAACCAATAATAAAAACCAATATAGTATAAAATATTACTTTCATTGAATACCCCAAATTTAACTGAGGTATTCATATTATCCAAATTTTAAATAGATTTAAATATCTTTTTTGTAAACTTTCCTGATTTAATATAATAAATACCAGCCGGTAGTTTTTCTGAAATTTCAAATCTTAAGCGATTAACTCCTTTGGATATCCTGTAATATTTCGATCTTATGATACTCTCATTTATATCAAATAATTCAACTTTTATCTTTTGATTCCTTTCAGAACTCATTTCCAAATTAAAGAAATTTACAAATGGGTTCGGGTAAACATTTATTTCGTTTGCATCACCTGATAAAGAAAGATTTGGTTTTTTATCTCTTAATGAAATACTATTATCTCCCAATAATCCAAGAGATGCTTTACAATCAACCACTGCTTCTGTTTTCACCAATCCGTTTAAGTTATCATTGTGCTTTGCACCCGCAAGTATTATTTTTTTTACTTCCACCGGATCAAACTCGGTCAAATGTGTTCCAACAATGGCTGCGACAGCTGAAACATATGCAGTAGATTGAGAAGTACCACTCAATAATCCCATTTGGTTATTTAATACTAGTCCCGGAACATTCTCACCTATAGCGCAAATATCTGAATTCACAAATCCGTAATTACTAAAATAACTCAAAGATGTATCACATGCATTTGAAGATACAGATAGTATATTTTTGCTATCATAAGAAGCAGGAAAGGCTTTTAGCGTATCATTATCATTATCAACAGCGTCATTTCCGGCAGCAGTTACAAACAAAATTCCATATTCTCCTGCTGTCTCAATTGCTATTTGTACAGGAGTTTTATTGCTACTTTCCTTTGCATAATAAGACCAACTCGCATTAATTATATTGCTCCCTATTTCGATACTGTGATCTATCGCTTTTACGATATCCGAAAGTTTACCTAGCCCTTGACTATTATGTGTCTTAGATTCAAAAATATTGATATTATTTTGCATATTCCCACCCAACAATGTGATAATACTACTGATATGAGTACCGTGCCCATTATCGTCCTGCGCAAATTGAGTATTTTGTACAAAATTGTATTGCCCATTGATATTAGAAAAAATTGGGTTTGTTCCTTGGTTGATAAAATCAAACCCGGTATCTAATACATCAATGACAATATGATTGTTTCCTAAATTATAATTATCAAAATATCCGGGACATTGATCCGATTCGTAATTATCTTCATCGCTCAATATTATATCCGAAATTTCTTTCCTTATTTTATAATTGTATTCAATACTGCCAACATGAGTAGTTCTTTCCTCGTCCTCATTATTATCATTAACCCAAGTATCGAATAGTTCCTGAATATTTCCTATAGATACAGAATCATCTATTGTAAACGGAAAATCATTAACTTTCCAATATCTCACTTTGGAATATGTGGTAATCCATAATTCGCTTGAATTAAACCTTTCCATAATTGAGTCTATTTTTGCTTGTGGAACTTCAGACTCAAAATATATCAAGTATCCATCCGTCTCCTTTTCCTGGTTTTCCGGATTATAAAT
>JALVEE010000057.1 GCA_027008645.1 Saprospiraceae bacterium | reverse complement strand
GAATAATCAAAAACCTTTTGATTTCAACGAAATCATAGATTTGGAATCTTCAACCCTTGATATTAACAAAGACCTGATTGCAATAAAGATTGGTGATATCAATCAATCCGCGGTGACCGGTGATGAATTAAACGCCAGAAGTGCAAACACAATAGCTTTGGAAGTTGATAATATCGCTTTTGAGCAAGGAGATGAATTGGAAATCAAATTTGCTCCTAAAAGTGAGATCACAACGGTTGGATCACAGTTCACCCTTGAGTTTAATACCGGCAAATTGCAATTCAACGGTATTGAGAGTGATTATTTCAAAATTGGCTCTGAGAATATCAATCAATCCCAATCCAAAAAAGGATTGATAATGATATCTATTGATGAATCAAAAGCCAAAGTAATCGAAAAAGGAAAGGACATATTTACATTCAATTTTACTGCAAGAGAAAATGGTGTTTTGGACAATTCGATGAAAATAAGTTCAAAAATCACCAAAGCCGAGATTTACACAATTGAAGATCAAGAATTGACGGAAAACAATATCAAATTAGAGTTTAGAAATTCTGACGACTACTCATTCAAGGTATTCCAGAATATTCCAAATCCATTTAGCTCAAAAACAGTAATTGGATTTGAGATACCTAACGATGAAACTGTTTCTTTGGAAGTATATGATATGACAGGTAAGGTATTATATCAAGTAGAAAAAGATTACGATAAAGGATATAATGAGATAAAACTGACAAATGACATTATCAATGTTACGGGACTACTATATTATAAATTAGAAGCAGGAGAATATTCAGCAATTAGAAAAATGATTTTAATAAAATAGAACCGATTTGCAGGGAGTATTAACTCTTTACAGGGTTAATGCTCCTATAATCCCAATCTATTAAAAAATATAAAATTATAAAAAATGAAAAATTATTTACAAATTAAAAGCAAAGTGTTTAAATCTGCACTTACTTTAATAGTATTCTCTTTGTTTGCAATATCTATGCAAGCACAGTGCGATACAAAAATCACAGATGCTGATCATGATGGCAAAGATTATGTTTGTGCAGAATCAACTACAGACTATCGAGCAGTAAGATCAGCAGCTACCGGTAGTACCATTACTTGGACTCTATGTGGTGGAGGTACGATACTATCAACTAATGATGACAATATTGTTTCAAGTGTTTCCATTCAATGGGATAGCTTACCCGGAACAGGACCATACTGTATTAAAATGACAGAAACAAATGGAGCTTGCTCCAATACGGAAATATTGGATGTATATATTGAAAAGAACAATTTGGTAATGGCATGTAATAGATTAGTATTGGTAGCTCTCGACAACAACTGCAGGGACACAATAGGTGCAGATCAAATAATAGAAGCTCCATTGTATCCGGATGAAAGTTACGATGTCAATGTATTCAACACCGACAATTCGATAAGACCGGAACCGATAGTAACACTTCAAGATCTCGGAGATACATTGATGGTCGTTGTCACACACGAATGCTCCGGCTTGTCCTGTATGGGCAGAATTGCATTCCAAGACAATCTTGCTACTATGCTATCTTGTAGAGCAGATACTATCAGGCTGGAATGCGATGAATCTACTGATCCTGAAAATCCTCATGTTGGATTTCCACTTGTAGCCGGTTCAACATATCATAAGGTTGATCAAAGGAGATACGACGCTACTATTCCAGGAGATTGCGGTGGACAATTCACTTTGGTATATTCAGACGAGGTAACTGACCAAGATTGCGGCTTAAATGCTTACCAATATATAATTAAAAGAACTTGGACTGCGATTGATGCATCAGGAAACGGATGGTCTTGTACTGAAACGATTGCCCAAAAATGGGGTGATTTTGATACTATGACATTACCTGATAATTTTGACGGAATGAATGGAAATCTATTTTTCCAGTGCAACGATGATCATCCAAATCCAAATGAATCAATTTATTGGCCTTATAAAGATTCTATACCAACACCGGCATTAACAGGTTTCCCTCAATACGCTTCATGTAGTAATATTCAATTTTTATACGAAGACTTGATTATTCCTGGTTGTGGTTACAACAGAAAAGTACTAAGACATTGGACAATTTTGGATTGGTGTACAGGAAGACAAAAGCAATTTGATCAAGTGTTGGCATTTGTAGATGACACTCCACCAATCATGGCATTGAGACATGACACGCTCGAATTTAATGCAACCATAGATAAGTGCTCCGGAGATGCATATCCTCTACCTGACCCCGTAGTATTGGAAGACTGCTCCGACGTAAAGGTTGAAGTTATAGGGTACAAATTGTGTTCACAAGACTTTGACAGCACTGACGGAATATACAAAAAAGCAGGGAAATATGGAATTAAAGATTTACCTGTAGATTCTGTAATATGCGTAAGATACAAGGCAACCGACGAATGTGGATTGTGGAGTGTTGCAAATATGCGAGTAGTCATTAGAGACAGACAAAAGCCAACCGCTGCATGTGACGCACATACGGTAGTAACATTGGGTGTCAATTCAAAACTTTTTGCTACTTCTCTTGACAATCACAGTTGGGACAATTGTGGAATCAGCAAATTGGAAATCAAAAGGACATCCAATAAATGCGGCAAACCTCAAGATTTGATATATGGAGAATCAGTTGATATGTGTTGTAATGATGTAGGCACGGAGGTTGTGGTCAAATTAAAAGTATATGACATACACGGTTTAACAAGTGAATGTACGGGGATAGTGCATGTTCAGGATAAAGAAAGACCGGTCTTGACTTACTGTCCAAAAGATTTCACAGTCGATTGCGAGAAAGATTACAGTAATTATTTTCCCGGAGGAAAACCAACAGCTACAGATAATTGTGCTGTACTTCCCCCTACCAAAACTGATAAAGCTTATCTAAATGATTGCGGTTTTGGGACAGTAAAAAGAACCTGGGTATTAAAAGATAAAGCAGGATTGGAAACGCTTCAAAAATGTGTTCAAATCATTACAGTAGAAGACAAATATCCATTGACAGAAGCCAATATCAATTGGCCTCCAAACAAGACACTTTCAGGGTGTTGGCCGGGGATTGATTATAGTGAAGATGTGACAGGTATCCCGACAATAAACAATACGACTTGTAAGCAACTAGGAATTGCACATACAGATAAGATAATACATAACCCCATTAATTCTGATGCCTGTGTAGTGATAGAAAGAACGTTTACAGTAGGTGATTGGTGTAATCCGGGTGCTCCTTATATAACACATTTGCAATACATTTATATTCAAGACGGTGGTGACCCGTATTTCACATACTGTAAGCATGACACGACAATATCAAGTGGTACAGAATGTTCTGTAAACACCACTATTAGAGCTCAAGCAGCAGATGATTGTACTCCGGCCGCTGATTTGGTCTATACATATACTGTTGATTTGGACAATGACGGGACTATTGATTTCACCGGTAATGGAAATGTAATAAACAGGACATTTGATGGCGGAAGGCACAAAATTGTATTTACTGTAACTGATGCTTGCGGAAATAGTGCTACTTGTACAAGATTTGTAAGAATCAAGGATACCAAGCCCCCTACTCCATTGTGCTTGAGAAAAATCACAACGACACTTGGAATAGACGGGACTACTACAGTGGATGCGAAAGTATTCAATCACGGAAGTATCGACAATTGCACACCTAATAACTATGGAACATGTGGTTGTGGAACAGATTTAAGATTTTCTTTCTCTGAAAATGTGCATGACAAAACCAGGACTTATACCTGTGACAGTTTGGACAATGGAGTTGGAAAGAAATTTGAATTGGATGTATGGGTTACTGACTTAGACGGGAACAAAGATTTCTGTAAAGTTATCCTAAATGTTATGGACAGCCAAGATGCTTGTCAGGACGCTCCAAATCCTACAGTAATGGTAAAAGGTACTATTATAGATGCCGATTTTAATGGTATTGCAGGATTTAAAGTAAATGGTATGACGCTGGATCAAGTAGTGGAAGATGCTGCTGAAACCAATGTTGACGGACAATACTATTTGGATGGACTTGGTGCTTATAAAAAATATGTTGTCGCACCGAGCAAAACCGACAATGTACTGGATGGTATAACCACATTGGATATCGTTCATATCCAAAAACATCTTCTTGGGATAAATAAGTTTGATAATCCATTCAGTTATATAGCGGCTGATGCCAATGAATCCAAATCAGTTACTGCAAGTGATATTTTACAACTGAGAAAATTGATTTTAGGAGTAACTACAGAATTGCCTGGAAAGAAATCCTGGAAGTTCATTCAAGCTAAGACAGAGTTCAGCAATCCTGCACATCCATGGGATTATAATGACAAGTATATTACAGATAGCTTATTTTTCGAACAAGACAGTTTGGATTTCATCGCGATAAAACTTGGAGATATAAATCACTCTGCTCAAGGATACAATTCAAGTTCTGTAATCGAGCCAAGATCAGAGGATAAATACTTTGATACAGAAAATATATCTTTCAATAATTCCGATATTGTACCTGTTGTCTTTAAAGCAGATGAAAGTGAATTGATATCAGGATTTCAATTTACCTTGGAATATGACAAAGATGTATTAGAGTTTTTGAATATTGAAAATGGAAAAATAGTTTTGCAAAAAAGCAATTACCATATTGTGAATAGTAAAGCCGGAATCATAACATTCAGTTGGGATAGCCCGGACGCTATAAGTTTGGAGGAAATGAGCAAATTGTTTACTATTAACTTCAAAGCTAAATCAGAAGGATTGTTGAGCGATAATCTAAAAATATCATCAAAGATAACAAGTTCAGAGTTATACTCGGACAATTTGGAAGTTTCAAAACTGGAGTTAAGGTTTGATGGAAACAATATTGAGAGCAATGAGATATTTGTTAATCAAAATATTCCGAACCCATTTTCAAATACAACAGAAATTACAATAAACTTACCTGAAGATACCGATTTAGAATTTAGGATATTGGATTCGACAGGAAGAATTATAAAAAGCACACACAGGCATTACTCAAAAGGACAAAACTCAATCACTGTTTTAAGTTCAGAACTAGGAAAACCGGGTCTGTACTTCTATGAAATAACAACAGAAAAATATTCAACCGTCAAAAGGATGGTCTATATAAAATAACAGCATCTTAATTTCATAGGTATTTAGAAGCCGGGTAATTTATTTATCCGGCTTTTTTTTATTACCTTAGTTTTAAATTTGAGATATGGAAATAAAAAATATCTATTTACAAAAAAATAAAAACCGGAAATCGGAAATAATTGAAGATATTATTTCCACAAAATCGTTTAAACTCGAAAAAATTAGCTCTTTTGGATACCCTACTCCTAATAATGAATGGTACAATCAAGACCGAAATGAGTGGGTACTATTATTAAAGGGGCAAGCGACATTGAAGTTTAAAAAAGATGACTATAAAATAAATTTGAATGAAGGAGATTATATACATATAGAAAAACATTTGGAACACAGAGTTGAATATACAAGCGAAGATGCTCTATGGCTATGTATTCATTATAAATAGTGTCTGATCGAAAACACATCAAACTTGAAATTGATTCTTATTGTAATCTTTAGCCTTTTTTACAAGTGATTGATGCAAAGGCATCAAATCATTGTAAAAAAGCCAAAATCTGATTAATAATTATCCGAATTTCAAAAATTGCCTGTTTTCGACCAGGCACTAAACAAAAACCATAAAAAATGGCTCAAAACAACAATAACAGTGACAATAGTATAGTGCAGGTATTTATTAACAGGGCTAATAAGCACAGAGATATCTATCACGACTTAATGCCTTTCAAAGTAAAGGAGATATTACTGGTATCGCACCTTTACGATGCATATCTAATCGAAGGGGAAGGACGTTTCTCTGAGATAATGCTTTATGAATACGGGCACTTGAATTTATCTTCTTTGCCGAGAATAACCGGAGCTTCATTTGATGAAGATGTCTGCAAGTATTTAAAGAAAAGAAGTATCGATCTTGTCATTTTAATGGTAGGATTGGACAAAGACCAACCGATGGTACTGGCAAAACAAATCAAGGACAAATATCCTGACAAACCTATATTTTTTCTACTACACGACAGGACTTATGAAAAGTATTTTATACGGAAATTGCCGTCAGGATATTTTGATATGATTTTTGAATGGAATGGAGAAACCAAGATATTTTTTGCAATGATCAAATATCTTGAAGATAAGATGAACGCCCAAAATGACACGAAAATCGGCTCGGTCAGATTGATACTATTGGTCGAAGACAAGCCGATATATTATTCCGCATTTTTATCGAGTATTTACAAGATAATTTTTGATCAAACCAACAAAGTAATAGAGGAGATATCAACTGATAATGCATTTAAAGTATTGAAATTAAGAATAAGGCCAAAGGTAATTCTTGCGAGAAATTATGAAGACGCTATCGCCTTATTTCACAAATACAAAGACTACTTGTACTGTTTATTGACAGACGTGAGATTTGAAAAAAACAATAAGATAGAGCTAAATGCGGGTTTTGAACTAATCGAAGAAATCAAAAAGGAGAAAAAAGACTTACCTATAATAGTCATTTCATCTGAAAATCGTGCAAAGGAAAAGGCAAAGGAATTGAATGTTCAATTTATTCATAAGCACACGGAATTTCTCAATAAAGAACTCAGAAAGAAAGTAGTCCAAAACCTGAATTTTGGAGATTTTATTTTCAGGGATAAGGAAGGAGTTACAATAGATAAAGCAAAATCCATTAAAGAATTTAAAGAATTGATAAAATCTGTCTCGGACGAAACGATATTGTACCATGCGAGAAAAGACGACTTTTCCCAATGGCTATTGGCGAGAAGCGAAATTTTACTTGCAAAAATTTTGAATTTAAAGAAGACTTCCGATTTCACTTCTCCATTGGAAATCAGAAATTTTTTATTAGAAACAATAAAGAATTATCAGGATGAAAAATCTCAAGGAAATGTTATAAATATTGAAGACGCACAATGCAATTCCGAAGGGAATATTATTTCTCTTTTCAATGGAGCATACGGAGGAAAGGGAAGAGGTCTAACCTTTGCAAATTCACTTTTCAATCAATTCAAGTTGGAGAATAAATTTTCCGATATTGATATCAAGTTACCTAAAACAGCGGTGATAGGGGTAAAAGAATTTGAAGATTTTATAACAAATATCGATCTTGATGTAAGCGACAATAATATACCGTCATACAAAACTGTCAAAAAGAAATTCCTCGCCAACGAATTAAGCGAACTATTGCAGTCAAGACTAAAAAAGTTGATTAAATGCTTTACAAAACCATTAGCTATCAGATCATCAGGCTCATTTGAAGATAGTCTTTCAAGACCTTTTGCAGGAATTTTTGAGACTTATGTGATACCAAATAATCACGAAGATGAGGACATGAGATTCAAACAAATCCAAGATGCTATCAAATTGGTTTTCGCATCGGTATTTTCAGAAAAAGCATTAAACTATGCCAAAGCTCTTGATCAAAGAATCGAAGAACAGCAAATGGCTATTGTGATTCAGGAATTGGTTGGAAATGAACACGAGGGCTTGTATTACCCCCATATCAGTGGAGTTGCCCAATCGTACAATTTTTATCCTTTTGCAAATATGCAGCCCGAAGATGGATTTTCGGTAATAGCTTTTGGGCTTGGAATGTATGTCGTTAACGGGGAAAACGCATATCGTTTTTCACCTAAGCATCCACAGATACAAGTACTATCTTTTGAAGATCAAATAAAATATACTCAAACATATTTCTATGCTCTTGATGTTGACAAAAAAGAATTTGATTTGACAAAAGGTGCGATGGAAACAATAAAAAAAGTAGATATCTATGACGCCAGAAAACACAATACACTCACGCATTGCGTATCTGTATATGATGTCGATAATTTGCGATTATACCCGGGAGCACACAGGCAAGGACCTATAGTTGTTAATTTCCCAAGTATATTAAAAACCGAATATATACCTTTGGCTAAAGTATTGGATTATCTGCTTGGAGTATTCGAAAAATCTTTTGGCACACCGGTTGAAATCGAGTTTGCTGTTGACTTAAATCCGAAGCCAACTTTCTATCTTTTGCAAGTAAAGCCGCTGATAAAAGCCGTGAAAGATTATTCTATTGATAAAGAAAATTTGAATAAAGAAAAAACAATTCTTTATTCAGAGAAAATAATGGGAAATGGCAAGATCGATTATCTTAAAGATATAATTATTGTAAAACCAGAGGTTTTTGATAATACCAAGACAAATGAGATGGCTAATGAAATCAGCGAACTCAACGATAAAATGACTGAGGAAGGAAAGCAGTATGTATTGATTGGTCCGGGACGCTGGGGCACAAGGGACAGATTTTTGGGCATTCCTGTTACCTGGCCGCAAATAAGTGGAGCCAAGGTTATTGTTGAAACGGATTTGGATGGATTCCCATTGGATGCATCCTATGGATCACATTTTTTCCACAACCTTACAAGTCTCAATATAGCTTATTTCTCTATAGTTACAGGAGACAACAGTTTTCTTAATCTCGATCTGCTTGAGAATGCAGAAACAATTCAGGAAACAAAATATTTCAAACATTTGAGATTTAAAAAGCCTTTTGTAATCAAAATGGATGGTAAAAAAAGGCTGGCTTTAATTGAATTAAATAACCAAATAGATAAATAGTGTCAAGCTATGAAAGCGATAGTACTAAAAAGAGAGAATACTCCTCCGGTTTATGAGGACTTCAAATTGGACGATAAAAAAGATAAGGCAAAAGTCAAATTAATAGCTTCTGCCATAAATCACAGGGATCTTTGGATTATCAAAGGTATGTATGCCGGGATTAAGTATCCGATTATCTTGGGGTCGGATGGCATTGGTATTTTTGAAGGCAAAAAAGTCATTATCAATCCGGGACAAAATTGGGGTGAAGACGAAAGAGTTCAATCTTCAAAATTCAAAATATTGGGCTTACCTGATCATGGCACTTTTGCAGAATTTGTCTATACGCCTAAGCAATACCTCTACCCCGCCCCCGATCATCTTACAGATTACGAAGCTGCCGCATTACCTCTTGGAGGATTGACAGCGTATAGAGCTCTATTTTCAAGAGCAAAAATAAAAAAGAATGAGAAAATATTAATCGCAGGAATAGGAGGAGGAGTTGCATTATTTGCTATGCAATTTGCCCTTGCCGCCGGATTGGAAGTATATGTTAGCTCAAGTAGCGACGAAAAAATCCAAAAAGCAGTAAAATTGGGTGCAAATGGCGGTATCAATTACACAAAAAAAGATTGGTATAAAGAGCTAAAAGCGATTTCTGGCGGAGTAGATATAATAGTAGATAGTGCAGCCGGTCCGGGTTTCAGTAATTATTTGAAATTGATTAATCCGGGGGGAAGAATCGTAATTTATGGTGGCACAAGAGGAAATATACAGGATTTGAGCCCTCAGATATTGTTCTGGAAACAGATATCTATATTAGGTTCTACAATGGGTTCCGACCGGGACTTCAGCGATATGTTGCTATTTGTCAATAAGCACAAGATCAAACCTGTATTGGATTCACTATACAATCTCGAGGATTTCAATATTGCTATTAAGAGAATGGAAGATGGAAGACAATTTGGGAAAATAGTGCTTAAAAACGTGTATACTTAGTGTCCGGCACAACAGCCCCCTCTGCCATAACGCAAAAACACCGCTCTCCCCCTTGTAGTTTTTCTCCACTACGTTACGTAAAACGACAGGGGGAAGTAGCAACCCGCGACTTCTTGGACTGAGAATGGTGGGTTGGGGTTCTCCCGGTTTCGGAATAAAATGGAGAAACAGAGCTTGATATAAAAGCGAAGTCAGAGATATTCGCTTATCAGGGACAAAGAATCGAAGATTTTAATTTTATCTACTTATAGTGTTAAAAAAAAACTTTATTGAAACTAATACGTTAAAATCTTACACCATATAATAAATATATCACTAAATGCACTTCAAGGATTTCAAGTTCTCACAAAAATTATTGAAGCTTATCGAGGAGGAAGGGTATAGGGAGGTCTATCCAATTCAAGAGAAAGTTGTCCCTGCTATTTTGGACAAAAGAGACATACTCGGTATTGCTAAAACAGGGTCAGGCAAAACAGCAGGTTTTGTACTACCCTTAATATCAAATTTCAGAAAGCAAAACCCGGAAGCTAAAGACAGAAATATTCAGATTTTGGTTTTGGTTCCAACCAGAGAACTTGCAATTCAGATTTCTGATGTATTCCATTTATTCAAAAGTGGTTCAAGAGAAGATGTTATTATTAAATCTGTTTACGGTGGAGTATCCATAAATCCGCAAATGAAGGCTATGCACGGAGTAGATATTTTGGTCGCAACTCCGGGAAGGCTATTGGATTTGATTCAAAGTAATGCTTTAAGTCTGTCCAAAGTCAAAACACTGGTTCTTGATGAAGCAGATAAGATGTTGAATTTGGGTTTTGCTGAAGAGATGAACAAAATCCTTTCCCTTTTGCCAAAAGACAGGCAAAATTTGCTATTTTCAGCTACTTTAAGCCGGAATATTGACAGTATTTCAAAATTGTTTCTGAATAATCCATTGGTATTAAAGATTAATGAAGAAAATGAGGATAATTCACAAAATATAAAGCAATATGGCTATTTTGTAAATGAAGAAAGGAAAGGTCCATTGCTCAGATATTTGATTAAAGAGAAAAATATGCAACAAGTATTGATATTTACTTCTTCAATATATCAAACAAATAATGTCACTAAGAAACTAAATAAAAATGGAATTCAAGCAATTGCTTTTCACAGTAAGAAAAGTCAAAATACCAGGATTAATGCATTGAAAAAATTTAAGGAAGGAGAAATTCAGGCATTAGTTACGACAAATTTATTATCAAGAGGTATTGACATTGAAAAACTACCTTATGTGATAAACTACGAATTGCCAAGATCGCCCAAAGACTATATTCACAGGATAGGCAGAACAGGGAGAGCAGAATCTATGGGGGAAGCAATCTCATTGGTTTCTCCGAGTGAATTAGCTCATTTTAAAGTTATCCAGAAAAAAATGGGCTTATGGATCGATATGATTGACAGTGATTCAATAAACTTAAAGGGATATTAAAAATATTATAATGAATAGTTTTAGAGATTTAAAAATATCAAAGCAACTGGCTAATGCAATGGATGAATTAGGATTTGAATCCCCTACTCCCGTTCAGCAAGAGACTTTTTCGATAATCAGAGCCGGAAAAAACATAATTGGTATTGCTCAAACAGGAACGGGAAAGACATTGGCATACGCATTGCCAATATTGCAAGATCATAAGTTTTCGAAGCAAATCAATCCAAGGGTTGTAGTCTTAGTACCAACCAGAGAGCTTGTTCTTCAAGTAGTAGAACAGTTTGAATCGTATGCAAAATATATCAATGTCCGAATAGTTGGAGTTTATGGAGGAACCAATATAAATACTCAAAAAATAGCGGTAGCTCAAGGAGTTGATATTTTGGTTGGAACACCGGGAAGACTGTATGATTTGGTCTTAAATGGAGCCTTGAAAATAAAAGAGGTAAAAAAATTGGTCATCGACGAAGTTGATGTTATGCTAGACTTGGGATTTAGGTATCAAATCAACAATATTTTTGAACTAATGCCCAAGAGAAGACAAAATATCATGTTCTCAGCAACAATGACCGAAGAAATTGAAAAACTTATAACAGATTTCTTCATCGCCCCGGTGAAAGTATCTATTGCCGTAAGTGGGACACCATTGGAAAATATAGAGCAATCATGCTATCCGGTAAAGAATTTTTATACTAAGGTAAATCTTCTATCTTTTCTGCTTCAAGATTCAGAGAAATATAATAAAGTATTGGTTTTTGCTCCAAACAAAAAGAGTGCGGACAAAATTTTTGAACTATTGAGCGACAAATATGAATCTGAAACAGGAGTGATCCATTCTAATAAATCACAAAATTACAGAATAAGGGCTATAACGCAATTTAGTGAGGGAGCTAAAAGAATCTTGGTCTCAACAGATGTAATGGCTAGAGGTTTGGACATAAATGACATCAGCCACGTAATCAATTTTGATGTACCTGCATTTCCCGAAAACTACATGCACCGTATAGGGAGAACGGGAAGAGCTGAACAAAAAGGGAAATCAATCTTATTTTACACTGAAAAAGAAAGGGAATACAAACAAGCAATCGAAAACTTGATGAATTATACCATACCGGAAAAAGATTTTCCTGAGGAAGTAACAATTTCTTCGGAGTTGACACCGGAAGAGAGACCAAAAGAAAAGTACAAAAAAAATCATAACAGAAATACAAAAATTCAAGAGTCCGGTCCTGCATTTCACGAAAAGAAAGAAAAGAACAAGAAAAGAAATCAGGGTGGATCTTATCGCAGAAAATTAGCAAAAAAATACAAAAAGCCTAAAACAAGAGGAGATAAGATTGCAAATAGAAAGAAGCGATAGAATATCAATTCTAAAACCCTAAATTAAAACCAAAAGAAAAAGTGTGATTCTTCCCTTGGTAAAAATCAGGTGTAAAAAGCTTTACATCTTCTCCGGTTGCATTATTGAATTGATAAGTAAGCCTGAGATAGCTGTTAAATGCAAATTCATAGGAGGCATTTAATGCAATCACTTCATTAGTCCATCTGACTTCTTGCATAAATGGATATGTAACCGCAATAGAACCTTTTATATATTCATAAGATCTTCCGTGGCGAGCTTTGGCATATTCCCCTTTGAGTAATAGTCTCGCCAAGGGCTTATATGCGATAGAAAAATATAGTTCATCAGAATTTGATCTTAAGTAATGACCTATGTTATAGCCATTGCTTTGAAAGGTGGTCGTACTGATATAGTGTTCATAAACTATCGGTCTAGTGTGAGTGAACTCAGCAATTACAGATAAATTCTTTAGGATTCCATTCGAATTTTTCACACCGGCTTTGTATCCGATCGGATTGTATTCACCTTTCTTTTTTATTCTTCCTATTTTTAATTCATCAAAAAAGACCGTAGCATATAGATTAAAATGCTTAAATCTTTTGACACTTAAATTAAGGAACATTTGTGAATTTTGTCCAACCGCTACACCTGCTTTATCCGTAGAATTGAGCCAATGATCAACCGATTTAAAGAACATAAAAGGAATCATATATCCGGGATTGGGACTCATATCCGAATAGATAATAGAATTACCGAATGAGAAATATACTTTTTCAAAAGGTATAAAACTAAACATATTTGCGGCGATATACTTAGGGTGCATAACATCACGTCTATTTCCATTAGCTGTAGTATATGATCTTGAAGAATCAATCACATTGGACACAAGCCATCCATGCATATAATTAAAATCAAACCATTTCACAGGCTTTAGATGCAATTTCAGCTGAGCATAAGAAGGAGCTTTGGAAGACAAGATATTTGCTCCGTGATAATTAGTCCCCCACTCTACATGATCTTTCACCATACTAATGCTTCCCCAATCCCAAGAATAGCCAATACCACCTCGCATCTCACTAAAATCACCCCCTCCGCTCTTGCTTCCTTTAAAGTTTCCCCCTCTCTCCAGAGTCAAATACTCTTTACGGTTAAATAATTCTGTCAGATTATTATCTCTAAGGCTTGCCCATCCTGATAGGTGCTTACCAATGCTCATCTTTAGTAATCCTCCTCCCCATCTATGATAATTAGTCTTTTTAGCATTTTTATAGTACATCATACCCCAGATAGGTCGCAATTCAAGATAAAATAAAGAATCTCTATACCGGTAACCCGGAGGCGATAAAGTCAGATTGTATTTTGCCAATAATTTACCAATAACAGGTATTTTTACATCTGATTTCGGTAATGAAGTTGAAAAATAAGAATATTCCTTAAGATAAAATTCCAATTCTTTCAGCTGTCTGGAATTTAAAGCTCCCGATTGGATTTTTGCCTTTTGCAAACTCAAATAGATATCTTTATCTGAGTATGGCTTCACCACGTCATTCAAATCAACAATCCCTGATAAAGACAATTCATCCATAAAATCGTATATCCCCGTGCTTGAAATATGTTCAGGTATCTCTTGAGAAAATATGTTTAGATTTATCAAGATTAGTGTTATTAGTATTTTATATTTCATATGTTTTTTATTTATATTTCACGTTTATTTGTTCCGGGTTTAAGGTTTATTTGTTCCAAGTTAATTTGTTTCAGGTTTTTTTGTTCCAAGTTAATTTGTTTCAGGTTTTTTTGTTCCAAGTTAATTTGTTCCAGGTTTTTTTGTTCCAAGTTTAAAGTTCAATTTGTTCCAAGTTAATTTGTTTCAGGTTTTTTTGTTCCAAGTTTAAAGTTCAATTTGTTCCAAGTTAATTTGTTTCAGGTTTCATTTTTTTTTGAACTTTGAACATTGAACCTTGAACATGAAACATGAAACATCGAACCCTCGGTACACTTCGCTACTCGGGACTTCCGCTATGCTCCAGCTCGAAGCTCGGAACTTGGAACATGAAACATGGAACTTTGAACCTCGAACCTTATTTATACTTCACTCCTTTAAACGATGAAGATTTCAAATACCCTATTAGTTTACTAATTTTCATAGAAATAATCCTTGTTTTATTACTCAAATCTTTAAAACTATTTTCATCAATATATCCTCTATCAAAAATTCTGTAAAGCTGCGATCTTGATTCCCCAATACTTGCTTTTGCAATGCTAAGAAACTGGATAAACTCTTTATTTCCGCCCCTTTCATAGCCCTCTGCAATATTATCCATAGTACTTCCCGATGATCCATTAATCTGATCTTTCAAGCGAAAATCTTTAGCTAACTCAGTCTCTTTTATTAATCGATAAATATCCTGACAGAACACTCTGGATAATTGCCAAGC
The DNA here is from genome assembly GCA_027008645.1 of Saprospiraceae bacterium. Lineage (GTDB taxonomy): Bacteria > Bacteroidota > Bacteroidia > Chitinophagales > Saprospiraceae > JADJGA01. Next base: position 964 of record JALVEE010000057.1, on the reverse strand, counting down.
CTCAATATCTTCAAATGTAACCCATGTTGCCATTATAGTATTCTTTTATGTGGTTTAAGTTTTTTTGTTTTAGGTTTTAGGTTTTATTTGTTCCAGGTTAATTTGTTTCAGGTTTTTTTGTTCCAAGTTTCAAGTTCAATTTGTTCCAAGTTTTTTTTGTTTCAGGTTTCAGTTTTTTTTGAACTTTGAACATTGAACCTTGAACATGAAACATGAAACATTGAACCTTGAACCTTGAACATGAAACATTGAACATAGAACATAAAACATGAAACATTGAACCTTATTTCCCAAACAACTTTCCGATTACCCCTTTTTTCTTTTTAAACTTCTTCTGAACATTCTCAATATCTTCACCATTTAGAATCTGATATATCCTTCCCCATCCAATGAATCCTCCTATATTGCGATCATCTATAAAAATATCTGCTTTCAGTTTTCTTGGTACATCCGGAGTATAATCTTCTTCAACAAAATTTTTATTTACTGCATAAAATTCGATTCCGTTTTTCTTACAGAATTCAACTGCTTCATCTAATTTTTTACCCTTTCTATAAGTCCATAAAACAAGTCTGTGCCCATCCTCTTGCATTTTTTTCATAGTTTCAAATGCGAACATAAGCGGTTTACCAATATCAGGATACTTGTCTTCTACTATTGTACCGTCAAAGTCTATCGCTATAAGTTTGCTACTACTCATTTATTTCTTATCTGTGTTATTTTGTTTAAAGTTTCAGGTTTTAATTTGTTCCAAGTTATTTTGTTCCAAGTTTCAAGTTTTATTTGTTCCAAGTTAATTTGTTTCAGGGTTTTGATTGAACATGGAACTTTGAACCTTGCATCCCTCGGCACGCTTCGCTACTCAGCATCCCTCGGCACACTTCGTTACTCGGCATCCCTCGGCACACTTCGTTACTCAGCATCCCTCGGCACACTTCGTTACTCGGGACTTCCGCTTCACTCC
>JALVEE010000056.1 GCA_027008645.1 Saprospiraceae bacterium | reverse complement strand
TATTTTGTTGAAATGACATTGTTTAAAAGTCTGAATTAGGCTGTAGCAAAGCGTACTGAAAGATTCCAAGTTAATTGATTCCAAGTTTACGAGTTCCAAGCAGAAGTGAAGCGGAAGTCACGCAAAGTGAAGCGTACTGCGGGATTTCGAGTTGGAGTGAAGTGTTGGTTGTTGATGTAGGAGTTACTTTGGGATTAATTATTTGTCTCTCAGAAGCAAATCCAAGTTGTGAAGTGAGCCCAACCTCTTGCCGAATAAAAACTTTGTTGCTCTTTATGTCATATCCTTATAGTTAAGACTCAGAAGCTCGAAGAGATTCTGAAACTGGTTTGATACTCTAAGGCAATACCGCTGTGCAACGAACCCTGATCTCTTGCCGGATTATAGTTCTCCAAGCCAAAGGTCTCCCGACCTCTTGCCGAGTACAAGTAATAGATACTCTAAGGCAATACCGCTGTGCAGCGAACTCTGATCTCTTGCCGGATTATAGTTCTCCAAGCCAAAGGTCTCCCGACCTCTTGGCGAGTTATAATAGCAATTACCGCTTATCAAAAACATTTGGTATGTATCTATTGTTAGTATTCTGTAGGTTTTGTAGTATGAAGCATTATGGACTCATAGTTGGAGTGGGGCAGAGGAGAAAAAGCTCTTTTTAAAAGAAAATACATCAAATAAGAATAATTATGATATTAACAACAACAAATTCATTGGACGGTTATAAAATAAAAGAGTATTTGGGAATAGTTTCAGGCGAAACTATTATAGGGGCAAATGTAGTAAGAGACTTTTTTGCCGGAATAGTTGATATTGTCGGTGGTCGCTCCGGTGGATATGAAAAAGTTCTTATTGAGGCAAAAGAAATCGCTATGCAAGAAATGGAGGAAAGAGCTGAACAACTTGGAGCCAATGCAATAATAGGAATTGATTTGGATTATGAAACTGTAGGTAAAGGTACTATGTTGATGGTAGTAGCTTCCGGTACTGCGATAAAAATATGAAAACCAATGTTTTTTAAGGGGGTATTTAATTTTTTCGAGTTGTGGGTTGATTATCCTTTTGTTGCCGAGTTTGACGAGGTATAGGAGTCAGATGCATAGAATGGGAGAAGCGGAAAAATGAAATACCTTTTTTTATATATTTTGAAGCCGGTTGCTAATTAGTTTTATATGATTTTTAACTCTCACAGGCTATCAAAATTGCTGTATTTTTGATGTCTCTTCAAAAAAAAATAAAATTTTCAATAATAATTTGTTTTTTTTAAAAAATAAATATACCTTTGCAACCGCTTTTGAAATAAGGATTGATAAAGCTATAAAATTGAAATGTTTTAGGCCAATGTAGCTCAGCTGGTAGAGCAGCTGATTTGTAATCAGCCGGTCAGGGGTTCAAGTCCCTTCATTGGCTCTTTTATCGATTTATAATAGTAGTAAGATAGAAGAGATTTTATTTGAAATATTGTAAATTGGAATTGGGGGTGCGCCGGAGTTGGAGAGCCGGGCTGGACTGTAAATCCAGTGTCTCAGACTGAATAGGTTCGATTCCTATCACCCCCACGTTTGAAAGTCTAATGAATTGTATGATTGGAGATAGTGTATATTTCTATTGATACATGTCCCCTGGAATGCAGAAAGAGGGAAAATTTTTAAAAGCGGGTGTAGCTCAGTTGGTAGAGCATCAGCCTTCCAAGCTGAGGGTCGCGAGTTCGAGTCTCGTTGCCCGCTCTTATTTCCTCTTGTACTGTATTATGATGGAAGAAAGGCCAATGTAGCTCAGCTGGTAGAGCACTTCCATGGTAAGGAAGGGGTCGGGGGTTCAAGTCCCTTCATTGGCTCATTATAAAAAAGGATTTATTATAATAATTAGTTAAAAAATTGAACAAATGGCTAAAGAAACTTTTGATCGGTCAAAACCACACGTAAATATTGGAACGATTGGTCACGTTGATCACGGTAAGACAACATTGACAGCCGCTATAACATATGTATTAGCTGACGCTGGTCTTGCGGAAAAAACAGATTACGATTCTATTGATGCTGCTCCTGAAGAAAAAGAAAGGGGTATTACTATTAATACAGCACACGTAGAGTATCAAACAGCAAATAGGCACTATGCTCACGTTGATTGTCCGGGGCACGCGGATTACGTGAAAAACATGGTTACAGGTGCTGCTCAAATGGATGGTGCTATTTTGGTTGTAGCTGCAACTGATGGTCCTATGCCTCAAACAAGAGAGCACATATTGTTAGCTAAGCAGGTTGGTGTACCTAAGATAGTTGTTTATATGAATAAGACAGACCTTGTTGATGATGAGGAGATGTTAGAATTAGTAGAAATGGAGGTTAGAGAATTATTGGATCAATATGATTTTGATGGTGATAATGCAGCAGTAATTCAAGGTTCTGCTCTTAAAGCACTTGAAGGTGATGCTGATGCAGTTCAATCAATTAAAGATTTGATGGAGGCTTGTGATGCTCAGATTCCTGAGCCAACAAGAGATGTTGATATGCCTTTCTTGATGCCTGTTGAGGACGTATTCTCTATTACAGGTAGAGGTACAGTTGCTACAGGAAGAATCGAAAGAGGTGTTATCAAGATTGGTGACCCAATGGAAATTATCGGTTTGATGAAAGAAGGTGAAAAGCCTTTATCTACGGTATGTACAGGAGTTGAGATGTTTAGAAAAATTCTTGACAGAGGGGAAGCTGGAGATAATGCAGGTTTGTTATTGAGAGGTATCGATAAATCAGATATAAAGAGAGGTCAGGTTATATGTAAGCCCGGATCAATTACTCCTCATAAGAAATTTAAAGCTGAGGTATATGTATTGAGTAAAGATGAGGGTGGAAGACACACTCCTTTCTTCAATGGATATAGACCACAATTTTACTTCAGAACTACAGATGTTACAGGTGATGTACAATTACCTGAAAATGTAGAAATGGTAATGCCCGGTGATAATGTTACTTTTGAAGTGGAGTTGATTACACCAATCGCTATGGAAAAAGGATTGAGATTTGCGATTCGTGAAGGAGGTAGAACAGTAGGAGCCGGTCAGGTAACAGAAATATTAGACTAAGATCTCTGAAATAATATTTTAAAGTTTATTATTGAGCAGTCTAAAGATAGGCTGCTCAATTATAGCTTAAAGTGGAATGTTTTAAAATTTGAAAATTAAAGAATTTTTATTTTTTGAAATAGTTGAATACGGGCATAGCTCAACTGGTAGAGCGACGGTCTCCAAAACCGTAGGCTGTGGGTTCAAGTCCTACTGCCCGTGCAAGATTTTATATTGAGACAAAATAGTGATTTGTTTTGTCTAAAAACTTATAGAAAATGAACAATATTAGCTTATATCTTAAGGAGAGTTACAATGAATTGATAAACAAGGTAAGTTGGCCTAGTTTAACAGAATTGCTCGGAGCAACAAAAATTGTAATTATCGCATCTATTATCTTTACATTACTTGTATTGGTTATTGATTTGCTTTCTAAATCAACAACTAATCTATTTTACGGTATCAACCTATAATTGAGATGGCATTCAAATGGTATTCACTTAGAGTAATAAGTGGGAAAGAAAAGAAGATTAAAGAGAGATTGGATCTGGAGATTTCCAGATCAGGTTGGAGCGATGTCGTAAAACAAATAGTAGTTCCTACAGAAAAAGTATATAAGATTAGAAGTGGGAAAAAGGTAATAATTGAGAGAAACATTCTACCCGGTTATATTTTAGTCGAGGCGGATTCTGAAAAGTTTAAAGGAGAAGTAGTTAGAGGAATGACTAATTTGCCTAATGTTATGCATTTTCTTGGAAAAGAGCATCCTTTGCCTATGACAGATGTTGAAGCAAATAGATTATTGGGTAAAGTAGATGAATCTCAAGATATAGGCGAAAAATTGATAGAGCCTTTTATAAATGGTGAAACTATTAAGATAATTGATGGCCCATTTAACGGTTTTGTTGGTGATATTACAGAGGTTAATGAGTCAAGTAAAACATTGAAAGTAGTAGTTAAGATTTTTGGTAGAGGGACTGAAGTAGAACTTAACTTTTTGCAAGCTGAAAAACAATCTTAAAAAATAATTTAAATTTAAATATAATGGCAAAGGAAATTGATGGATTTATAAAATTGCAAGTCAAAGGCGGTCAGGCTAATCCTGCACCTCCTGTTGGACCGGCTTTAGGAGCTAAAGGTGTGAATATTATGGAATTTTGTAAGCGTTTCAACGCTGCAACACAAGATAGAATGGGACAAGTTGTTCCGGTTGTGATTACCGTATTTAAGGATAAATCCTTTAGTTTTGTTACAAAAACAACTCCTGCAGCTGTACAATTATTGGACGCTGCTAAGTTGAAAAAAGGTTCGCCCGAACCAAATACAATTAAAGTTGGGAAAGTAACTTGGGATCAAATAAAAACAATTGCTGAAAGTAAAATGGAGGATTTGAATGCATTCAAGATTGAATCAGCAATGAAAGTAGTAGCAGGTACTGCACGAAGTATGGGATTATTGGTTTCAGGGAAAGCACCCTGGGAAGAGTAATATATTGTTAACATAGGGAGCTTTTTTAAGCGTTTGACCTATAAAAAATTTGATATGGGAAAAAAGATGAAAGCTGCCAAAGCAAAAGTTGATAAGGAGAAATTATATCCTATTGACGAAGCTATGGCTTTAGCAAAAGAAGTCAATATCGCAAGTTTTGACTCATCAGTGGATTTGCATATAAGACTTGGAGTAGATCCAAGAAAAGCAGATCAAGGTATAAGAGGTACTGTAACATTGCCCCACGGTACAGGAAAAACTAAAAGGGTATTGGTATTATGTACTCCTGATAAAGAGCAGGAAGCATTGGATGCCGGTGCCGATTATGCAGGATTAGATGATTTGGTACAAAAGATTCAAGGTGGATGGCTTGAT
>JALVEE010000055.1 GCA_027008645.1 Saprospiraceae bacterium | reverse complement strand
ACTCCAATGCAAGGCAGTGCTATGAGGGCAGACTTTAAGAGTTCAAAGAGAAGTCATATAAGATCATCATATATCCCTGATACAGTATGTCTAGACGATTCTAAAGGCAAAATTATTGAACCTGAAAATAATTCTACAACTCAATATTTTGATAATGTTACTTTGGATTGGGACGATGTTCCAGGTGCAACTAGGTATCTTGTTAGGATTAGTTTGAAGTCACAGTCTTTTAAAGGAAAATTTTATTGGGTTTACGGAGAATCTAAGTTAGTACTTCACGATTTGCTTAAAAATAAGCGTTATAAATGGCATGTTAGAGCATTCAATGACGGTAATACTTGTGGAAGTGCATTTGGAGGTTATAGTTTTAAGGCAGGAGCTTATTCTAGTGCAACCTTTGATACAGAATCTATAGATAAATTGTCAATTTACCCAAATCCTATTAATTCAGAAGATATTTATATCAAATCAACTACTGATTTAGGCGAGTCAAATATTGAGATATACAGTATTGATGGGAAATTGGTAGAAACAGTGTCTGCTGAAATAAAGAAGGGAGATAATAAAATTAATTTGACACATTCTAATTATCAAAAAGGTATTTATAATATGATAATAAATACTAAAGATAATAAGTATATTCGCAAAGTTTTAATTGAAAAATAACAAAAAAATAAATAATGAATTTACACGAATACCAAGCAAAAGGAATTTTAAGCTCTTTTGGCGTGCCAATCCAAAGGGGATATATGGCTACAACTGTTGATGAAGCGGTCGAAAATGCTAAAAAATTGATTGAAGAAACCGGAACAAAGTTTATCATTGTAAAAGCTCAAATACATGCCGGTGGTAGGGGAAAAGGCGGTGGAGTGAAGCTCGCCAAAAATTTAGAAGAAGTTAGAGAGCATGCAAGTAATATACTCGGCATGATGCTTATCACACCTCAAACTCCCGGGGGATTAAAAGGGAAAGGAAAATTGGTAAGCAAAATATTGGTAGCTGAGGATGTCTATGTTCCTGAATATGATCAATGCAAAGAATTCTATATTTCAATATTGATGGATAGACAAAAAAGAATGAATGCGATAATTTATTCAACAGAGGGAGGTATGAATATTGAAGATGTGGCTGAGAAAACGCCTCATTTGGTACACAAAGAGCATATTGATCCGGCATTGGGGCTTCAAGAGTTTCAAGCACGAAAAATAGCCTTTAATCTGGGATTGAGTGGCGCTGCATTTAAAAATATGTACAAATTTATAAAGAGTTTGTACAAAGCATATAGCTCAAGTGATGCTTCTCTTATTGAGATAAATCCTGTGATAAAAACCGGTGATGATAGAATAATCGCTGTCGATGCTAAAGTGTCAATTGAAGATAATTCATTGTATCGTCATCCTGATTATGCAGCCATGAGAGATGAAAGTGAGGAAGATCCAACAGAAGTTGAAGCTAAAAAAGTAGATTTGAATTATGTTAAACTCGATGGTAATGTGGGATGTATGGTAAATGGAGCCGGATTGGCCATGGCTACAATGGACTTAATCAAACAATCAGGGGGCTCTCCTGCCAATTTCTTGGATGTAGGTGGTACAGCTGACGCCGAGCGAGTCGAGAAAGGATTTAGAATAATATTGAGCGACCCTAATGTAAAAGCAATATTGGTTAATATCTTTGGGGGGATTGTAAGAGCGGATAGGGTAGCGCAAGGTGTTATTGATGCGTATAATAATATTGGGGAAATCAATGTGCCTATAATCGTGAGATTGAGAGGGACAAATGCTGAAGAAGCCAGAGAATTAATTGAAAAAAGCGGGCTTAAAGTGCATTATGCTGTTGAGTTTCAGGAAGCGGCTGATCTTATCTCTCAAGTTTTGAGCTAAGAGCGATTGTCACTATAATATAAAAGCCACTTGTAAATAAGCAAGTGGCTTTTTTATACCAATTGAATATAGTATATTCCGGCTTTCTTTGCTGTTAAACATGTATTTGTTATAAGAAACCGGTTATTAATTTTAAATATGAAATTATCAGATAGTACGAAAGGGTATATTTGGACATTTGTTGGGGTTTTAGCTGTATCCAATGTCTATATTTTTAGCAAAGTAGCATTGAACCTGATTGATATTATTCAATTTGGTTTTTACTGGTTTGGTTTTGGCTTGATTTGGAATTTTGTTTTTTTGAATAAAAGAATATCGCTGCCAAAAATAAAAGAAGCAATTAGAGATAATTTCAAACTTTATATTCTAATCGGAATATTAGAAATAGTAGCGACTACTTCTTTTTTCTATGCTATAATGACTATTGAAAACCCTTCTGTTACTTCCTTTCTTGGAAACTTGAGTCCGATATTTGTTACAATTTTGGGAGTATTGATACTGAAAGAGAGATTTAATTCTATAGAAATATTAGGAGTGATTCTTACACTGACAGGGGCATTTGTGATTAGCTATAAGGGCAATACCGGATTGGATAGTATTTTTCTTAACGGAACTCAATATGTTTTGCTCTCAACTTCTATTTTTTCGATTAATACCATTATTATAAAAAAGAATATCAAAAAGCTTACCCCCTCATTATTGTCTTTGAATAGGGGAGTGTTTATATTTGTCTTTGCATTTGTATTGATGATTTTGAAAGGGCAATCATTTCATATACCACAAAAAGCCTTGGTCGCCATTACAATTGGCTCATTACTTGGACCATTCTTGACTGTAATCGCCGGTTATAATGCACTACGATTTATCGAGGCTTCCAAAAGATCTATCTTGAGTAGTTCGAAGAGTTTATTCGTTCTATTGGGAGCATATCTGTATTTCGGTAAATTTCCAATGCAATACCAAATCATCGGAGGTATATTTACGGTAATTGGCGTACTTTTGATTTCTTTCGGTAAAATAATTCTTAAGAAAAAAGACACAAAATAGTATTATGCGCCGATTTCTCCCAATTCAATACCTTCGGAATAAGCCATTTTAATTCCATTTGCTCCTAATGCATTTTTAACAGCTTCTGTAGCTTTGAAATAGGCGTTTTCCTTGTCCTCAATTTTTGAATAAACCTTTATTTCCAAAATAATCGTATGGGTATCAAATTCCTTAATGCCGATAAAAGGCTTAGGCTCTTTCAATAAGAGTTCTGTTTTATCCAGAGCATCTGCTATAATCTTTTTTACTTTTTTAAATTCCTCACCGTAGGGTATGTGTACAGTGAAAGACAGTCTTATATGTTCATAAACAGAGGAATTGACAATCACATCTCCAAAAATATTGCCGTTAGGAATTAGTATCAATTCATTGTCCAAGTTCTTAATAACAGTATTGAACAATTGAATTTCTTGAACATATCCCTCTTGATCTTGGACTTGTATATAATGACCTTTTCGATATGGTCTGAATAAAAATATCATTAGACCTGATGCTAAATGCCCTAAAGCACCTTGAAATGCCATACCAATAGCAAAACTGACAGCTGCAAAAGATGCAACAAATGCAGATGTTTCGATTCCCAAAATACCTAAAACAGCAAAAATAAGTATTACCTTGAATGTTATCGTAAGGAAAGTTCTAAGTAAGGGTTTTATTTCTTCTGATAATTTGCTTTTGTCAACTATTCTCATAATTGAAGCCATTATCTTTTTTATCGCCCAAAATCCGATTACCAATAATGCAATAGCAAGCAATATTTTTGGTAAATACATCACTAAGGATTCTAACATCGGTTCAATCTTCTTCTCAATAAAGTTATTAAAATCTTCCATATTCTATATTTTTTAACAGATTGTTTTTATGCAAACACTAATGAAACACAAAAATAATTATTTATTTCTCTTTACCCTAACTATAAATGTTAAAAGGTGTATTTCATTTTTTCGCGTTATTACAAGAAGTTTTGTTGATGTGGGCAACATAGCGTACCTACGGCACGCATTTTAGTTGGTTAATAGCTTTTTTTACCCATGTTTTGTGCCTAACGGCAGATTGATAGAAGTAAAACGGATTAATTTCATAATAGGTGCTCCGTATTATTTTCTTCTATTAAAATAATACTTTCTCCTTTTTGTTTGAATAGATATAATCCTGTATTGCTATGTTTGTATTTTTCCATTTTATCTATTGATTGGTTCAGAAGTTTTGTGATAAGCATTTTCAATGCTCTACCGTGAGTACAAATAAGAATGAATTTTTCTTTTCTTTTTTTCAGGTCTTCAACAAAGCTTTGCAATCTGTTTGATAAAGATGTTCCTGTTTCTCCACCCGGTATTGAATAGTCCAAATTTCCATTGGACCATTCATGAATCATCTTTTTAAAACGCAATTTTACAGACTCATCCATAGCTTTGCCTTCATTCGCACCCCAAGAAATCTCAGTTATCCTTTCGTCTATGATATGTGGTATTTTTTTTGTAAATTGATGAACTGTCTCTTGACTTCTCATTAATTCTGATGTAATCACTACACCAAAAGGTATATCTTTATATTTCTCATAAAACAAATCTCCTTGATTTTTTCCGGTTTCATTCAAGCCTATATTTATAGATCTGCCTTGCATTATTTGGAGTTTATTATATTCAGTCTCCCCGTGTCTTATTATGTAAATATATTTGGTCATTTTCTGAATTTTGTGAGGTAAACGCGACTTCTGTTTATAAAAAAAGCTGCACTTATAAAGGCAGCTTTTTTTTATAAAATTGATTTAGAGCTAATCTCTTTTTCTTTCGTCTCTACGATCATTTCTCCTGTCGTCTCTTCTTCTATCATCCCTCCTCCTGTCGTCTCTTCTTCTGTCGTTACCTCTTCCTCTGGAGTTTCTGTGATCTCTATTTCCACCTTCTCTTTCGTTTCTCTCTTCTCTTTCCTTAATATAATCAGGTTTTGGTAAAAGTGATTTTCTGCTTAGACGAAGTTTCTTAGTTTTAGGATCTATTCCTATCATTTCA
>JALVEE010000054.1 GCA_027008645.1 Saprospiraceae bacterium | reverse complement strand
AGATTAAGAAAACAGAAAACGGAGTTGAGTTTTATATCAACGAAAAAGGTAATGGTCCAAAAGTGGAGAAAGGAAATAAAGTCGAAGTAGCTTATTACGGAGTATTAAAAGAAGATGGTAAAATGTTTGACAATTCATTTGGCAGAGCTCAAGATCTTCCATTTTCTGCCGGAATGGGACAAATGATTAAAGGCTGGGACGAGGCTATGCTTTACTTGAATGAAGGTGACAAAGCTACTGTGTTTATTCCTTATAAATTAGCTTACGGTGAAGCAGGCAGACCACCTGTAATTCCGGCTAAAGCTGATCTTGTATTTTATATTGAGGTGCATAAAGTTAAAAAATAGTAACTGTAAGAAAAACCAGTGTATTTTTTCCCATTTATAGAAATCATACAAATTGTTTTTTAGTAAGTCAGAACCTTTAGCTCGATTGTTTTTGTAAAATGGAGCTAAAGGTTTTTTTGAATAACCATTATTTATTTAACAAAAAAAGGACAAATGACAACGGATCAATTAAATGAATTGAAAAGTCGTTTGATATTGATAAGGGGGTATCTTTGACATTGATAAACGATTACTCGAAATAGAGGACAAGGAGCAACAAAGTCTTGATCCTGACTTTTGGAATGATTCAAAGCGTGCTGAATCAATCCTCAAGTCTATTAAACTGCACAAAAAGATAGTAGATGAGTTTAGGGCAAATGAATCTGCAATAGAGGAACTTGAAACTTTTCAAGAATTTTTCAAAGAAGGAGAAATATCGGAAGAAGAGCTGGATGATTTATACACACAAACCAAAGAATTAATCGATGATTTGGAATTCAAAACTACTCTCAATAAAAAAGAGGATGAATTATCTTGCATACTAGAAATAAATGCCGGAGCAGGAGGAACAGAGAGTAATGATTGGGCGGATATGCTGCTTAGAATGTACAAAATGTGGACAGATAAGAAAGAGTTTAAAGTTTCACTTCTCAATAGAACAGATGGAGATGTCGCAGGTATCAAATCAGTAGAAATCGAAATCGAAGGAGATTATGCTTATGGCTTGTTAAAAGGAGAAAACGGAGTACACCGTCTGGTACGTGTGAGTCCGTTCAACGCACAAGGCAAAAGGATGACCTCTTTCGCTTCGGTATTCGTACACCCGATGGTAGATGATAGCATTGAAATAACCATTAATCCTGCAGATTTGGAATGGGATACATTCAGAGCAAGTGGTGCAGGAGGTCAACACGTAAACAAGACAGAATCAGCGGTAAGGGTAAGGCATCTTCCTTCAGGATTAGTAGCCGAATGCCAAGAAGAGCGTTCACAACATATGAACAGGGAGAAAGCTCTGAAAATGCTTAAATCCAGACTTTATGAAGTGGAATTGGAAAAACAAAGAGCCGAGAAAGATGAAATCGAATCGTCAAAAATGAAAAATGAATGGGGCTCACAGATAAGATCATATGTTCTTGATGACAGAAGGGTAAAAGATCATAGAACAGGTTATACTGTCAATAACCCCGATCTGGTTTTAAATGGCGAATTGGATGGTTTTATCAAAGCTTATTTGATGTGGGCAGGAGAGAAAAAATAAAACTCGATAAAAACCATTGGATTTTTTTGGAGAATACAAGGAGAACTTAGGACTCGAAAGCACGACTGCAAGGAGTGATTTTGAAGCCGGTCTGTAAAGAAAGATTATATAGCTGTATTTCATTTTTTCGCATTGTATGTTTCACTTGATAGTGAAGTGCATCAACACAGGATTAGTGCATTTATACAAGAAGCGAGGTCAGAGACACTCGCTTATCAGGAGATTTTTTTTAATTCATTGAACACCTAACGGCGTTCTTTTTCCCTTGAACATTTACCCCGCATTTCATACGGGGCTATTCACATTAAACCACTCCGTGGTTTTATCCGGCAATTTCAATTTTCCCGACAGGGGATAAATGTGAATCCCTTTATGTGAAACCCGCGGTATCTGAGAACTTAGGACTCGAAAGCACGACTGCAAGGAGTGATTTTAAAGCCGGTCTGTAAAGAAAGATTATATAGCTGTATTTCATTTTTTCGCATTGTATGTCTCACTTGATAGTGAAGTGCATCAACACAGGATTAGTGCATTTATACATGAAGCGAGGTCAGAGACGCTCGCTTATACAATGATCTTACCTTCTTGAATATTTGACAATATATTTTTCAAAATGGTCAATAAATTCATTATTACCTTCTATTTGCCAAATACCATTTTCATTTTTGTTAATATATATGTGATGTTTTCTCCACCATTTATTTTTATCTGCAAATTTGCTTTTTCGGGCAGTATCTTTGATCTTATCAAACCCCATAGATTGCAATTGTGATACTATTTCATCATAGTCTTTTTCCTTGAAATATAGTATTGATTTAGGATACCCCTTTCTTTCTTTGAAAATCCATAAATAAAATATTAATGGCCACGTAACAAAATCCAAAATCTTATCAATAATTGAAATGTAATTGCCCTTATAGTATTTAAAAATATACAATAATGTGAAATATAATATTACTAATAAAACAAAAAGTAACCATTTCTGCTTTTTATTCAAATTGTGTATATTTTTCATATTACAGTCATTATATTTTTTGGAAACATTATCTTAATAAATTACATTGATTTATCAAATTTTACAATATCTTGATACAATACTCCTTCAATATCTTTGTAACGTCAATTCTTGAGAAATGTACCTATATAGTGTCTGGTCGAAAACACATCAAATTTGAAATTGATTCTTATTGTCATCTTTAGCCTTTTTTACAAGTGATTGATACAAAGGCATCAATTCATTGCAAAAAAGCCAAAATCTGATAAATAATTATCTAAATTTCAAAAATTGCCTATTTTCAACCAGCCACTATATATTTATTCAAAATGATGATTTTACCTTGAATAATAACAAATATATCAAAATATTGTACATTTGTTAATAACTATTTCAAAAAAAAACAAAAAACAATTCAAATACATGCAAACTCTTTTATCAATCTTTATCTCTGTCCTTGTAATATCAGCATATGGGCAAAACCTGAGTTCAAAAGACTATACCAAAAAAGAAGTATATATCACAATGCGTGACGGCATAAAACTTTTCACTGCGATATATAGCCCAAAAAATACTGCTAAAAATTATCCTATACTTATTACAAGGACTACCTATAGCTGTCGCCCATATGGTGAAGATACCATACCAAAAAATATAATGTACAATCCTGATTTAGTTGCGAAGGGATATATTTTTGTCTTCCAAGATGTAAGAGGTCGATGGATGAGTGAAGGTGTGTTTGAGAATATAAAGCCCCCCTACTCTCTTTGGGACAAAACAAAAACAGATGAATTGACAGATGCCTGGGATACTTTTGAATGGCTTAAGAAAAATGTAAATCACTTCAATGGGAATATCGGTGTTTATGGCAATTCGTATCTGGGTTGGAGTACTTTGACTGCTGCTGCAAGCAATCACCCGACTGTAAAAGCGGTAATCGCAATGGCTCCGGTCACAAATTTTTTCTTTGAAGATTTTACAAGATATGGACTTGTCGCTATAAATTACGCTCCAATCATGGATGCATTTGGTATCGAAAAAGACTATCCGACAAAAGAGGCTTGGTACTCATTAAGCAAAGATTTTATTGCAGATCCGCAAAGAAATCTTACCTATGATTACTATCAATATTTCCTTGATTTATTTACACTAAAAAATATCAGACATAGACTTATTGACAGCAATAATGTCTTCTTGAATAATTTGGCTATACATACAAATTATGATAGCTTTAGAAAAAAAAGAAACTGGTTGAATTATATAAAAAACATACAAACGCAAGTGATGATTGCCGGTGGATGGAATGACGAACAAAATCTGTATGGAATACTCAATTCATTCAAAACAATAGATAAATTTTCACCAAAGGCAAATGCCAAATTGGTAATGGGACCTTGGGCTCACTCCCATCCCAAAGAGCGAAGAGAAAAATATTATTTGGGAGATATTTTCTACGGCTATAATCTTGCTAAAGACTATCAAAAAAATATTCAAGTACCATATTTTGAGTATTACCTAAAGGGAATTGGAAATGAACCCGGATTTAAAACCAGGATATTTGATACCGGAATAAAAAAATGGGTAGAAACTTCAACAAATCCACTATATACCGAAAAAACAATCACATATTATCTTAATAATAATGGTAAACTATCAAAAACGACATCAAAACCCGATTCATACGCTGAATATATCTCTGATCCATTTCATCCTGTTCCTTTTATCCGGTATGATGACTTTTATTATATAGCACCAAAATATTATATGACGGCTGATCAACGACCGGCATCAAAAAGACCAGATGTTCTTACTTATGTCTCTGATAAGTTGGATAAGAATACGACTATTTTGGGTCAGCCGCAAGCCATAATATCATTTGAGACAGATCATACCGCAGCAGATATCTATGTGAAAATTATCGATGTATATCCAATGGACAGAGTACCGGAAAAAGAGGATAAACCGGGTATAAAAATGAATGGATACCAACAATTGGTCAGAGTGGGATATATACGAGGAAGATTCCGGGATTCATTTTCTACACCAAAGCCTTTTACTCCAGGGGAAAAGTACGATATCAATATACCATTGCTCGAAATAAATCACACTTTCAAGAAAGGCCACAGGATTATGATTCAGATACAGAGTAGCGATTTTCCTCTATTTGACATAAATCCACAAAACTATATAGATAATGTATTTGATGCAGACAGAAAAGATTTTTCTAATGCGATACACAAGGTTTATTCTACGAGTAAAATAATATTGCCGGTTGTCCAGGAGTGAGGTAGGTTTCGGGTTTCGAATTCAATGTTTAGGGTTTTGGGTTCATAGTTCATAGTTCTAGATCAAGGTTCAAAGTTCTCAAATCCTACAAATTCCCTCGGTACGCTTAACCCCATCCCTACATGCAAAAGGTCTCCCGACCTCTTTGCAAAACTCGGAACACGCATATCTCAATCTTCCTTCGTCAACATTTCAATCGCCCTGTAATTGCTGAAAAATACTTTTGCGATCGCTCTAAGGACAATATAAACCGGAATTGCCAATACCATTCCTATTATGCCATAAATATTGGCTCCCACGAGTATAACAATGAAAATTTCCAAGGGATGTGCTTTGATCTTATCTGAATAAATCATCGGCTGCAATATATAATTATCCAAGGTTTGCATCAAGGCAAATACGATTAAGATAATCATAATTTTATTCAAGATAATATCGTAAAAATCCAGTCCGAGATTATTGGTCAATACTATAAAAACTCCAAATGTTGCTCCGATAATAGGTCCTATATATGGAATCACATTAATTATAGCAGCAAAAAAGGCAATAATCAATGCATTTTTTATCCCCATTATGGATAAGGCTGTAAAAACAAATGTCATCAAAATCAATATCTGCAAAGCTATTCCTCCAAAATACCTCCTCAATAAAAAGCTGATTTCTTCGATTATAGAAACAATCTTTCCTGTGTACTTCTCGGGCAATGCAGATGTCACAAAATTTGAAAACATCGAACTTTCTTTCAAGAAGAAAAAAGTGATGAAACCTATAGAAAATATCGCGATTACAATATTTCCTGCAACATTGATAAAAGAGGAAAACAATGTCGATATCCCCTTAACATTAAACATACCGAGAAAAAACTTTTTGACTATATGGGAATCCAAGTCTTGAGGATCTATCAATTTCAATTCAACCATCTTGTCTGTCAATTCCTTAATTGGCTCTTGCAATGGGGTAAAAACCAAATTATAATCGAGATTTGTCAATTTATCCAATTGGTTAATTACAGGAGGAAGTATAATTATAAAAAACAATGAGAAAAAAATCAGAAAAATCAATATCACCATTATCGCACTTAAACTTTTTCCAATTTTTAGCTTTCCAAACTTTAGCTTCGTTAAGAAAAAATTCATTATCGGAGTTCCCATCATAGACAATACCCAAGCGACTAATACATACGCGATTATATTTAGCATATAATTATATATAAAGAACAAAATACCTATAGTCAGTAGAGCCGCTATAATTTTATTGGTCGATTTCATATCTATCTATCTTTTTGAAATAACAATCTTTGCGCATTATCAGTATTTTTCAACTCTCCATTTGATAATGCAAGCTCTCCATTCACTAAAACTTTTTCTACTACCCCTGTAAATTCATGCCCTTCAAATGGAGACCAGTTGCATTTATACATAATATTCTCCTTGGAAACTTTCCATTTTTTATCCATATCCAAAATAACTATGTCTCCCCAATAACCTTCCCTTATATATCCTCTTTCCTTAATCTTAAAGGCCTGTGCAGGACTATGACACATTTTGTCCACAATCTTTTCAAGGCTTATCTTTCCTTCTTTATAAAATCCCAGCATAACAAACAAGCTGTGTTGAACCAATGGTAATCCGGAGGGAGCATTTCTATAAATACTGCTTTTTTCTTCCCAAGTATGAGGTGCGTGATCGGTAGCGATAACATCAAGCCCATCATCCAGCAATGCTTTCCACAAAGCTATAATATCTTTTTTTGATTTAATCGCAGGATTGCATTTGATCAAATTTCCTTTTTCAGGATAAAAGCTATCATCAAAAAATAAATGATGTACGCATACTTCAGAAGTTATCCTTTTGTCCGGCAATGTAATCTTATTGTCAAACAAAGGCATTTCCATTGCACTCGTCAGATGCAAAACATGTAATCGAGTATCGTGTTTTTTAGCTAAACCAACAGCAAATGAAGATGAAAGATAACATGCTTCATCATTTCTTATCACCGGATGATATTCCGCAGTAATGTTATCTCCATATTTTTCATAGTATTTTTTCTCATTGGCTTTTACCGACTTTTCATCCTCACAATGAGTTGCTATTAAAGAAGTACTTTGGGAAAATATATTTTCCAAAGCTTTCGCATCATCTACCAATAGATTTCCTGTACTGGAACCCATAAATATTTTCACTCCACATACCAGCTCATTATCTGTCCTCAATATCTCATCGAGATTATCATTGGCTGCCCCCATATAGAATGAATAGTTGATAGCAGATTTTGCCTTTGCCAAATCATACTTCATTTGCAATGATTCTTGAGTAGTGATAGAGGGCTTATTGTTTGGCATGTCCATAAAGCTGGTAACTCCACCGTACAAAGCGGCGCGGGATTCTGTAAAAATATTTCCTTTATATTCCATACCTGGCTCTCGAAAATGAACCTGATCATCGATTATTCCGGGCACAATATATTTTCCTGAAGCATCAATCACCTCATCTGCATATTTATGAATATTCTCTCCTATCAGTTCAATCCTACCATCTTTGATATAAATATCCGACTTGAATATTTGATTTTCATTTACTATTAAGCCTCCTTTAATTAATACTTTTGTCATACGAATGAATTTAGAAATAGTGCTCCTAAGACCAAAGATAAATTGAAATTGCAAATATTTAGTAATGAGCCTGTATATATTTCAAGAAAACCTCATTTATTTTAAACTTTTCTTGTATTTATTTGATTATAATGGTTGTAAAATGAATTGTAATAAAAATATAAGTTATGGCTATTTTTAATGAAGAAACCGTAAAACAATTAAAAGATTTATTAGGAGATATTCCAAACAAAGTCAATATTGTATATTTCACCAGCGAAAAAAATTGTAGAACTTGCCGGGACACTAAGCAATACATCACTGAATTTACTGATTTGCACGACAATTTGTCTTTGGAAGTTTTTGATTTTGAAAATGATAAAGAGCAAGTCGAAAAATATGGTATAAAAAGAATTCCGGCAATTGTGATTTTGGACAAAGACAAGACAGATAGAGGTGTCAGATTTTATGGAATCCCGGCCGGATATGAAATCCATTCGTTGATCGCATCAGTAAAAGAAGCGGCAGGCATCAAAGATGAAATAACAAAAGAGCAAGAGGAAAGAATAAAGAATATTGATAAAGATGTTCATATTCAGGTATTTGTCACCCCTACTTGCCCATATTGTCCCGCTGCGGTCATAAACGGTCACAAACTCGCATTCAAGAGCGAAAATGTAAGCTGTGATATGATTGAATCAACTTCATTTCCTGATTTATCTCAAAAATATGCAGTAAGAGGAGTGCCAAAAATCGTAATCAATGAAACATATGAATTAACGGGATCACAACCTGTTGAAAAATTTTTGGAAATAATCGAAAGTATAAAATAAACACATGAAACGAGCATGAATTTTATTAATCAAAAATTACACACAAGTGTATGATTAATAAAAATCTTGCGAAAGCGAAGCGGTTACATGGGTGCAGAATTTTTTTTGCATCTTTTACTAACAAAAAAAATTTAAACACATGAAACTATTGATGATATACGCTAGTCATTTTGGCTATACTCCTACGCTCAAGACTCTGGACTTTGTTCCCGAGATCACAGAGGGGAAAGAATATAGTGATGTTCAGGTCGCTTTTATACAAGTTGAGAAAGAGGATGAAGAAAAGATTCCTGTAAAAAAATTCATGAACTTCGTAAAATGGTTGAGTCGAAAAAATGAATTCAATAGCATAATTTTACATTCATTCGGTCATTTGTCAGAAAGCAAAGCAGATCCTAAGTTCACCAAAGACGTGTTGGACAAATTGGAAGAAAAGTTAATCGCAGCCGGTTTTGAAGTTAATCAAACGCCTTTTGGATATTTCTTGGATCTTGATATGAAAGCTCCGGGATATTCTCTGGCAAGAGTTTTCAAATCTTTGTAAAAGCAATGGGTTATCGTGAAATGGAATTTACTCATATTGATTTTGGGCTTAAGACTATCTTTGGGTATATCACAAACCAAAATTCCATCTCAAAAAATTAATTATGATTCAGTCTATTCGGATTTTACGGGATTTGTTTATTTGGATTCCGTTGTAGTCCGTGCGAGCAGAAATGGTTTTGATGTTAGCGATTTCATAAAAATGGTCAAAAATGACAATTCATTTTACAGAGCTTTTAAAAATCTTCGTTTCGCCGAATATGATTTTGACAACAAGCTTGTTTTTTTTGATAAAAAGAAAAGAAAAAAAGCCGGATATGCTTCATCAAATCACCAATATTTCAGAAATCGATGCAGATGGATGGAAGTAAATTCAACAAAAGAGAATTACAAAAATTTGGATTCCAAAGGAAGATACAAATTTTATACTTCCAAGCTATATGACCGTTTGTTTTACACTCATGGCAAAATATGCGATCAAGACACCTCACATACTTTGAAAACTGACAATAACAGTGCCTCGGGAATGGAAAAATATGTTTTGGAATTGAAAAAGCTTATCTTTAGTCCCGGGAAAAAGGCTAACATACCGCTTTTAGGCAGCAAAATGGAAATATTCTCTAAAAAAATGCGAAAGTATTACAATTTTTCCATAACGCAAGAAAATTACAATGATAGCATCCCGTGTTATGTCTTCACGGCATATTTAAAGCCAAACCTGACAATTTCACAAGCGGACAATACGGTATTGAAATATTTAAAAACTTATTTTGCAAAAAAAAGCCTGCAAGTAATCAGGAGAGAATACCATTTGAAATACAAGACATTGGCATATAATTTTGATGTAAAAATGTCTATTAAACTACAAAAGAAATTTGGCAAATATTATCCTAAAAACATCAAATACGATGGTACTTGGCACGTCCTTTTCAAAAAAAGAGAAACTTGCAAGTTTGAAACCGGTATATATAATATCTCCATAAAAGCACATTAAGTTTTAAATTACTAGTATCAGAACCCATCCCCACCCCTTGGCAAGGGAAGGGGGACGAGACCTGCATTATTTATGCTTTTTACTTAATGTAGATATAATACTAATTCTTCTTTCCAAACCTTATCGCACTATCGCCCATTTATCCAATTACCTTATCGTTCAATCACTCCTTCACAAACCTGCCCACTTTGTACATATCATGATTTTTCCTATTTATAAGCTTCACGAAATACATCCCCGAAGTCAATGCTGAAACATCAACATTTTGCCTTGATACATTTATTACTTTAGTGTTTATCACTACCCTACCCAATGCATCAGTTATCTCTATTTCTCCTGAAAATATTTCATCAAGATCAAGGTTGATGGTGGATTTAGCGGGATTAGGTGAAATAGAAATATTATTATTGTTTGTCAAAATGTTCCTTGTAGCAGTTCCATGCAACCCTAAATCTTCAGCTTTTATTCGCATCATAGTAGGCCATTTCAGCACAAAAAATGATAATTCTTTATCATAATAAGCTGTATAACCATACAATAATATATCATTATTCCCTAATTGTTTGATAAATAATGGGAAAAATCCATATGTTTTATCGTCATAATAAAATTCTTTGATTTGATTAACACTATCATAAGGTGTCGTCAACACAAAATCTAGTCCGTAATAATGACTACTGTAAGTCGATAACAAAAATTCTTTTTCATCTTCCAAATACTTAATGCTATAAAAGTGATGATTTTTATTTTTATATACTCCCGTAAATTGCCTTTCAATATCACCTTCATAATTGAACAAAACATAAAAGAATGTATCTCGATAACTTTTATTTAATTTTTTTCCATAAATTCTAAAATATTTGTCATCTGCATAATTCAAATACAAATGCTTGTATCGATAAGGAAGTAAGGTATCAATTCGGAATTTATTAATTACTTTCATTTCCTTATTCAATATTGTGACAATTGTTTGTGTATCGATAACATTTATCTGTGTATCTGTTCCAATTTTTTTTTTATTTCTCAAAATATTCAAAGATATTAAAGTATCTTTATTGACTTTATATATTCTTCTATAAAAATACACTTCTTCATCGTGTATATCAACATCACCTTCAAACTTAATAGTATCAATTAAGGCATCGGAGGTTAAATGTCCATATTCATCAATATTGTATAATGAAATAGTCTCATAAGAATTAGTCATATCATAATATTGAAAACTATTACCGTCCGGAAACAATGCAGTTTTATACGAATTATTTTTTATTCTCACTGATTCCGGGTCATCGACAGAACCTCCTGTATTTTCTACAAGAGAACCATCTTCGATATCAAATTTCCGTATATTTATTAGACAAGTATCACCTCTATTATCGAAGGTATGATAAATATCATAAAAAGGTTCTCTGATTCTTTTATCTGTGACAACATTCAGATACCCTTGATCCCCCATATAAATAGATTCAACCCATTCTTGTCTATCATTATTTCTTAGATCCCATTTTTGTTGCCACATCACTTTCCCATCTTTGAGATCTATTTTTTCCAACAAGGCGCCTTCTACATCACCGAAACTATATCTTACATGATATGCAATATATAAATAGTTATCTGAAATAAAATGTGGGAAAGGATGGTCAAAAACATTTCTAAAATGATTCCTGCCTGTATAATTTCCATCTCCGATAAGACTACTGTCAATAGGAGAATGTAACCAAACAGGGGTAAGGTTTTTAAATTCAACCTCCTCGTAAGTCAATTCTTGACCATATAATATTACTCCAAAAATAATTATTATAAAAGTATTAAATATTTTCTTCTTCATAAGTTTAATTTTTTAAATAGCCGGAAAAAACATCCTATTTTAACATTGACATCTTTTCCGACTTTTTAATTATATGTCTAAAATATTACTAATTACTAAGCTAAACTAGTTACATCCTTCGTCAACGCAATTTCCAACAGGTATGGTTAATGCATTACAGGTTACAGGATGAAAATTTGTACACGGACTTATTGGATCTACATTCGGACCAGATTTCCAAACTGTACCGTCATCCAAAACACAATATGAAGTAATTTGCACACAACAGCCATCATCTGCACATGGAGTAGTATAAGTAAAAAAAGGAATCCCGATTTTAGTTGGATTTGTACTACATCTTTGAGTACAAGGTGACTTGAAAAACAAAGATGATTCAGTCTCCAATTGACAGTCCAATTGATTATCTATAACGTAATCACTCATGTAAGCATCTTCAAATGCCTGTTCTATATAGGTTTCAAATTCATCCAAAATTTGATCCTTTTCACTAGATTGTAATAAATCAAGATACCAACTTAAGCAATCAGCTGAATAAGGCGGAACAAAGCTCCACTGTAAATTACTAAAAACAATAAATCTTTCACTATCATCTGAATTCTTACATTTCTTTACATCCATTGTTACTTTTACATTGCATCCATTTGGAGAGGCTACTGTTTTATCAACACTTACTGGAGCCTCACATTCAAAACCTGGAGCATAATCGTCCAATCCACAACTTGGAGATTGCACCTCTCCTCCAATTGAAAAAACATCAGATCTTAAAGTCAAGCCTTCTTTTGGATTCTTATTGATTTCATTATTATTTTCCTTGGTGCATTGTACCAATACAAATGAAAAAACTATAAGAGCTATAACTGAAATAAAAATATTCTTTTTCATAAATTAAAAATTTTAAAAATTAACAAATAAATTATACTCTGTCATTTTTAAAACCTTTTTACCAGAACGGTGGATCGGATTTGGTATAAATCCTGTCCACCTGATACTTGTTGAATCTTGCTAAATAACGGTATACTCCTGCCGGTAAGCAGTAAGCAGTAAGCAGTAAGCAGTAAGCAGTAAGCAGTAAGCAACATTTCTATATATTTATAATGTAAATATACAACAAATATTTAAATTATCATATTTTCATAGATTTTATATACAACTTTAACATTTAATCAATATACTTCTTTGCTTTGATTAAATTACCTAAAATTATATTTCTTTAGTACATTAAATATTGGTGCATTTCATTTTTTCACTTTTTGCAACACTGCCCTCTAACTCCCCGTTTCTTCGTAGACTACGAAACCGGGAGAACCTCAACCCGCATTTCCCTTTTCGATGAGTCGTGGGTTGCTACTTCCCCCTATCATTTTTTGTAACAAAGTGAAGAAAAATTATTATGGGGAGGGCAAAGCTTTTGCGGGATGGATGAGGGGGCAGATACGCCAATAAAAAGGAAAATCAATCTGCAACGCGAAAAAATGAAATGCACCTTTAAATATCAACACCAACTGAATAATAAAATAAATATTAAATTATAACAATGATTTTTATCGTTTTTTTTTAAACAAATACAACTCTTTTTGGTTGTTATGCTGATATTTCAATTTACTACTGTATTTTCACCCTACCTAGTTTAAATTTTTTTGTCGTAAGAGATTTAAATTTTATCAATAAATAGTGTGTATCAATACAATAGTTGAAAAAAGAATTTAGTTAAAATAATAAATAAAATAAGATGAATTATCTTAATGATTTAATCACGGTATCATTAACATTGTTTGCTGTTATTGATATAATAGGGAGTATCCCTGTCCTCATAGATCTCAAAAAAAAGCAAGGTCATATCAAATCCGAAAAAGTAGTTGGATTTGCCTTTATCTTAATGGTTTTATTTTTGTTTCTTGGAGATGGTTTACTTCGGCTCATAGGTGTTGATGTCGCTTCATTTGCGATAGCCGGTGCTCTTGTAATTTTTATAATTGGGTTAGAAATGATATTGGGAATAGAGATAATGAAACCTGACAAAGATTTGGAATCAGCCGCTATAGTCCCAATTGCTTTTCCATTAATAGCAGGTGCAGGAACCATAACTACAATTATATCATTAAAAGCAGGCTATTCTAATGCATTAATTTTTATTGGGATTGTTGTTAATCTGGTTATAGTTTACACGATATTAAAACTGATTCCTATAATTGAAGGTAAAATCGGAAGTGCAGGTATCAGCGTTTTAAGACGAATATTCGGAGTATTGCTGATTGCTATATCAGTTAAAATATTCACGACAAATATTGCAATCATCTTTAAAAACAACTTTGTGTTCTGATAAATGAAAAACGATATATCCCCGGGCAAATATCAAGGTTCACATAGTTGATTCTGTGTATTTTTTAGCTTATATCAAATATAGAAAAACAATTAAATTAATCGTTTTTTTATCCATGATATGTAAAACTGCTTAAGAAAAGTCAACATTTTATAGTTATTTTTCGTTAAAATATTTTAATCAAAGAAAAAAAAGTTTTATTATTGTGGTGTGAGTTTAATATTTTTTAAATTTACGGGAAATTTTTGTTGAATATTTAATGATTTAAAAAATCAAATATAGTTCTTATGAAATATGTAATCAATTTTGTGTTATTAGCGCTTATAGTGGTATTTGCTTATTTCTTATACCAGAGTATTGCCGAGCCAATCAGATTTACCGATGTAAAAGCAAAACGTCAAAAACTTGTAATCGAAAACCTGAAACAAATAAGAAAAGCTCAAGAATTGTATCGCGAAATAACAGATTCTTTTGCAAATAATTTTGATACTCTTGCATATGTCTTGAAAAATGACAGCATTCCTGTGGTTAAAATCATTGGAAACCCTGATGAAATAAAATCTGTCACCGAAGTAGAATATGACACAATTTATTTTAGCGCTATCGATTCAATCAGAAATTTGAATATAAACTTGGATTCATTGAAATATGTACCATTTTCAAATGGAAAAATCTTTAATATAGCAGCAGATGAAATTGATTACCAGAAAACCAAGGTGAATGTGGTTGAAGTGGGTACAAGATATAAGGATTTTATGGGAAAATATGCTGACAAGAAGTATAAAAAATACGAAACGGGTTATGATCCGAATAATGTAGTTAAGTTCGGAGATTTGAATACACCTAATCTAACAGGAAACTGGGAATGACAGAAATTGACTATTCGAGTATAGATTATAACAATAAAGATAAATACAAATTGTCCTCGATAATTACCGGGGACAATTTGCTTTTTGCTCTGACTCGGCTTGCAGATAAGAAGATAATAAAACTCAAAGAAATTTCTAATCTCAAGGAAAATTTCTTCTTGGATAGTGATTATACATATGACTTATTCAAAAAGAATAAACTTTTTCATAAAAACATCGAATGTGTTTCCACCGCCTTTCTATCCGGAGAATTCACTATTGTCCCCAAAGGAATAATTTCCAAAGACTTAAAAAAAACTCACAATAACTTATTGCATTCCATAAAACAATATCTTGATGATTATACTATTCAAAAAAGTGATATAGTCAATATTGATGCCCATAATTTCTTTCCATTTCCTATTGCATTAAAAAATATAGTATCCGGTAATTACCCCAATTTTAAGATATATCACGCAAATGACCCTTTGGTCTGTCAAGCAAATAAAATCATCAACAAAAAAGATTTTATATTAGTCAATTTTCACGAGTATATATTGCAAACAATAGTGTATAGAGCAGGTAAATTTGTTCAAACAAATGTCTATGATATAAAAACGAAAGATGATATATTGTACTACATACTACTAAATCTTAAAAATACGGGTATTCCCCTGAATATGGCACATATATATCTGAGCGGCAGGGTGCAAAAAGAATCATCTATTTACAAATTGTTATTTGAACATATAAAGAATATTCACTTTGTGGACAATGTGGAAAGAACCGATTTTTCCAATGTATTTCTGGGAAAGCCCAAGCATCTTTTCTTCGATATTTACTCCTTATCAAAATGCGAATAATCAGCGGAAAATTTAAAGGGCGAAGATTTGCCCCCCCATTAAAAAAATGCAATACAAGACCAACAATGGATATGGCAAAAGAGGCGATCTTCAATATCCTCAGCAACTCTTATGCTTT
Source organism: Saprospiraceae bacterium (assembly GCA_027008645.1). Lineage (GTDB taxonomy): Bacteria > Bacteroidota > Bacteroidia > Chitinophagales > Saprospiraceae > JADJGA01. The sequence continues at coordinate 188 of JALVEE010000054.1, read as the reverse complement.
TGAATCTATTCAAGTCTTGGATTTATTCGGCGGAACTGGAAGCATTAGTCTGGAATTTGTATCGAGAGGATGTAAGGATGTCACTTGGGTTGAAAATTTCTATTTGTGCAATCAATTTGTTAGAAACATCAAAACTACTCTTAATATTGGTAATGAATTGAAATTGGTTAAGAATGATGTTATCCGGT
>JALVEE010000053.1 GCA_027008645.1 Saprospiraceae bacterium | reverse complement strand
TAATGAAAAGAAGTTATTTGTAATCAATCGCTGATTGGCGATATGTTTTTTTGACTAAATAAGTAGATACTCTGCCATTGTAACATCATCTATGTTTTTTTTCTCCATAGCGATGAAATCTGCTTCAAACTCATGGTTTTCCTGCATATAGTATTTGATAATATAGACAAATGGATTAAACCATAGTATGCATTTGGAAAGTTCGATAATAAAGATATCGATTGTGTGATAGTGGGAAACATGAGCTTTTTCATGATTAACTACAATCGCATCGTTGAGATTTGAGATGAAAATGTATTTAAGAAAACTGAATGTAGTGCTGTATCCGGTTGCGATTTTGTATTTCCCTGATTTGATGAAATTTGTTCTCCTAATCAATCCAATAATCTTTATCAACCTATATACCAAATAGGCAAAACTCAATGACACTCCCAGCAAATAAATCACTAAAACCCAATCCGTAGATTCAGTATTACTGATTGGGATAATTGGGTTATTGTTTTTTTCTACTGCTGAGATTATTCTATTATAAGGAAATACATCAAAAGAAAGAAACGGAATGACAATACTTAGCAAAACCGCTAATATCAAGTAAAATCTGTTTAATAAAAATTGTTTATTCCACCTGTACAAATATTTATACACTGCTGTAAATATAAACAAGATAATAATGCTTCGGAAAAATAAAGATAAGACCATAATCAATTATTTTTTTTTCATTTTTTTAACTAATTTTTCCAATTCTTCGATATCAATTTTCTCTTCTTTCATAAAATATGACAACATAGCTTCATTAGAGCCGCCAATCAAGTCATGAAATAGCTTTTTGAACAGTGATTTGCTATATTCTTCCTTTTTTAAAATAGGAAAATACTCGTGGGATTTTCCATATTTTTTATAGCCCACATATCCCAATTTTTCCAGTTTTCTTATAGAAGATAGAACTGTATTATACGGAGGAACAGGCTTTTTTAAATACGTAATCAATACTTTTGGAAATGCTTTTTCCAATTGCCAAAGCTTATCCAAAATATCTTCTTCTAATTTTGATAATCTAATCATAACATCAATTAAATTTCAGTTTATAAAATTAATTAATAGTTATAACAACGAAAATATAGTTATATTGTGTGGCGGTATGATTTTTTTTAAAAAAATTAATAGCAACAGACCGGTTCCGGAACCAATATCATGGACTTCCATTTCATTTAATAATGAAACTTTCTTCTGAATCTCATTGAAAGTATTCTTTGCCATTAGAACTCATCAGAGCTCTAAATACCATTCTTCTGCTAATATGTCAAATCTGTTCATCTTTGTACGCTAATTGCTATTCTGTCCCAATATTTGTTTCATATAACCCTTTAAATCAGCTATTTCTTTTTCTAACCTATCGTAATTCTTTGCATTTATTTTCATATTAGCATTGGTAGCTTGCAATGATTTTATCTGCTCTTGCTGCTCTTGAATCGCTTTTATCAAAACGGGTATTAGATCAGAGTATTTTACTCCTAACAGGTCTTTATCATTATCGGGGACGACAACAACTTCCGGGATTACTTCCAACAATTCTTGAGCTATCAATCCGATTGTTTTAGATTTATTCTGTTTGTTTTTCCATTCGAAGTCAACCGGACGCAATTGCATAATTGTTTCTATACCGTACTTGAGATCATTTATATTTTTCTTAGCCCTTTTATCCGAGGTATTGATGACTCCAATGGCGGCGAATATTTGAGACCATCTTTTACTTGCAAATCCAAGATTGTACATATCATCCTCATCCGGAGAAAAATGGGTATTGGTAGCTAATGCATTATTTGTTTCATACAATTCACTTCCTCCCAATTTGATTTTTCCTGAAAGAAATATGTTTTTCCATCTAAAACTACTACCACCTAAATTATAATTAGCTGTACTATATGGGGTAAAATTTGATTTAGCCCTTAAAATATTAGCTCCACCATCTGTAATAAATTCATTTCCAATATACAACTTAGCACCTTGACCTAATCCTACAACTAGACTGTCTGTGACAGACAATGCACCATCCAGCAATGAAGAACCTTGAACATGAAACCTTCTGGTAGCTGTACTTATACCAATTGCCAAGCTATCTATGACTGTCATATTGCCATCTATTTTTGAAGAACCATTCACATGTAGTTTATCAGATGGTACATTGACACCAATACCGATATTTCCATCTTTATCAATCACTAATCTTTCTGTCCCACTTCCCGTCAAATCTCTTATTGCAAATGATTCACTTGGAATATCTGAGTTATCACCTACAGATACAAGAGAGTATCTTTTGCCATTTGCTGCCCTATTATCCAAGACACAATGGACGTGTTTGGTTCCGGTACCTCCTTCCAAATATAATCCTGCAAATTCATCTGTATCTTCGGCTACAATATGTACCGGATCTTGAGGATCATGTGTTCCATAACCGGTAAGCACACCTTTAGGAACATACATGGTATCTTTTTTCATATTGATCATAAGATTATTCTCACAATAGAAGTTTATATTATCATCATCGGGAGTTTCCTCGACTGTTATCTTTGTGTCGTTATCGATATCTTCCATATTTGCTGATACACTAGACCAAGAAAGTATTCCACTTCCATCGGTAACAAGAGATTGTCCTGCAGTACCATCACTATTAGGGAAAGTTATCGCATCATTCAAGGTAAGGCTTCCATCACTATTCATCCTAAGCCTATTCTCACCATTATATGCAAAGGACATATCATTATTTAATCCTGTCCTCCCGACAAGAGCCCATCTATCATTATTGTGTTTGTTTAAAAACCATAGTCTTGCAAAATCTCCTTCAGATTCTTCTATTAAGGCAAGGTGAGCTGAATTATCAGGATGATTGACCACTCCGGCAACTTTTTTTGAATCGTGGCTTATCGTAAAATAATGTTGGCCGGGAGAGATTCCCAATCCGATATGCCCTGCATGACTACCTTTGGTTTTTGTGGATAAGCCAAGTACTGCATCCGGATTTTCTCCTGCACTCAATCGTATAGTACTATCGGATTGAGTATATATAAGTCCACCTTCAACTTTAGAGCCTTTCTGCAAATAAAACCCACCATGGCTATTTGATATCTTAGCAATGACTCTAGGGTCTTGTGCTTCGACACTTACGTCATTTTGTCCAAACAGTTGAAATGAAAAAAGAAATGTAAATAGAATAATAATTAAGTATTTCATACTAGCAAATATTTTATGTTATTTAATATTTGCAAAGTTAAGAGCATATACTCTTCTAAAATACACCCATTCGGGTCAAAATGTAAATTTATTCTTTATTATCTCGAAACATTTAATTTAAATCCATCTTGGTTATTTACAAGAAGATAATATTGACCGGCTGATAACTTGTTTAAGTTTAGTTTATAATCTTTCAAATTCAGATTATCAACTTGAAGCACAAGCTTTCCAAGACTATCAAATAATTGTATTCGATGAATGGGATGAATACTTTCAATCGAAATTTCATCTGTAGCCGGATTTGGATAAATTTTTAAACTATTTTCATTAACTGAATTAGTTTCGATTGTAGCTGTAATTGAATCTCCAAGTTTAATTATTAAAAAATCTGGAAATCCTTCATTCGTATAAGTCTGATTATGAATTTTAATTTGACCATTTAAATATCCAACTAAATATATGTCGTTCTCTATAAACTCCAAATTCCCAACTATTGAAGTAAATTGGTAAGACGCTTTTAAGATGTCATCTAAATCATATTTTTCCAAATGAAAATAAAATGAGCTATCTACTACATTGTATTCTTTCCAAGTAATCCAATAATTGTCTTTATGAAAAGATATTTGATACTTATTATTATCCACAGCTTTCAACCATAATGGTCTAAGCGAATTGTCGAATTTTGCAATAAATCCTTTTTCCTCTCCTAACGGATCAATTGTGTCTCCTTTAAATTGGATTGGCTCATTAAATGTGCCAATTAAATAGACATTGTCGTTTTTATCTAGTTCAATTTTGTAAATTTCTCCCCCATTGCCTATTTGTGGAGATACAAATTTAAAAGCGTCAACTTGTTTTTGAAATTCTCCTAGCATATTATACTTAATCAACTTATGTTTGTAAACACCACCTATGGGAATTCCGTTAGTATATTTAACATCGAATGAATCAATTACTACGAATACATTTCCCCGATGAATTTTCGAACGAATACTATTTGATGTTGGGAATTCTTTAATCCAAAGCATCTCACCATCTAAGTTATAAGTTAAGGTTTGAAAAGCTCCATAAAATCCTGATATATTGATAAATTGATCATCAGTGCTCATGCTTGTATTAAAGTTTAACGAGCCTTGAGAAAAGGCACTTTCGATCCAAATAACCTCGTTTAAACTAGTGTCTATTCTAGCCAAGAAAATTTCATTACCTGCATTTTGATTCTGATATGAATTGCCAAGCAGTTCGTATGATGAGCTACTCGTATTTCCAATCATAAAGATTGCATCGTCAACAATTTCGATTGCATTTGTATTGTCAAATTGCGTTCCACCCCAAGATATTGTTCGTATGAAATCCCCATTTTTATTAATTATACTTACATAGCCATCGGAACTACCAGATGAAATAAGAACAGTTGTATCGAAGGTCAAACTACCAGAAAACGTTCCTCCAAAAAGAAGTTTGTTACGGTTGTTGCTCGTTGAGCTTGTAATCCAGTTATTCTTATCGTTTTCTATTACTCTAATCCATTCTGCATTCTGTGCATTAGCAAAATAATGGAAGCAAACAACTAAACCAATTATTTGTATAAATTTCATATACTTTTATTTATTATGTCCAACTAGTGCTCTGCGCAGAACACTAAGGTATTCATGAAACAAATATATGAAAATTTTACCATTTACCCAAGAAGTTGCATTTCATTTTTTTGCATTAAAGTTTATTTTTCTTGATTCTAAGCACAACTACCCCCTCATCCATCCCGCAAAAGCTCTGCTCTCCCCCTTATAATTTTTCTCCACTTTGTTACGAAAAATGATAGGGGGAGGTAGCATCCTACGACTTATCGTAAAAGTAAATGCGGGTTGCGGTTCTCCCTGTTTCTCCACTCTGTTCCGAAACCGGGAGTTAGAGGACGGTGAGGCAAAAAGAAATAATTTCAAATTTAATATACTTTCTTGCAGACACTATTTATTCTTTTAGTATATTTGAATAATGAAAACGAATGACTTATAATATGAGTGAGTTAAATAAAACAGAAGTACTTGAATTGATTAATAAAAAAATCAATAGGCTTAAGCGTAAAATTGATAGTTATAAAGAATTGACAAAACCTATTTCTCCCGACAATGCGATAGGTAGAATCTCAAGAATGGATGCTATCAATAATAAAAGTGTGGCAGAAGCCGGATTGAGGGAAGCCCAAAAAGAGCTTTCAGGTTTGGAGTACATGAGTGCAAATATTGATAAGGATGATTTTGGTATATGCAAAAAATGTAATAAAAAGATTCCTATTCGAAGGCTACTTCTTGTTCCTCAAAGTCCTTATTGCGTGAATTGCTCAAGTTAATCAACTCGTTTATCTATTAATTATGTATGTCTCTCTATAAAATAATGCTAATTGGAATTATAGATATACTTTTACAGTATGTTTTTGGAGAATATAAAAATAGCGATTCGTTCCATTAGGTCAAACTTATTGAGATCTCTTCTTACTATTATGATAATAATGGTTGGCATCACTGCTTTAGTCGGTATTTTAACGGCTATTGACACTATGTTGTATTCCATAAATGATAATTTCAGCAGCATTGGCGCCAATTCATTCAAAATAACACCTGCATACGCATCTTTGAAATCAAACAGGCACGGTAGGAGAAAAAGAGTAGGAGAAGTGATAAATTTTAGACAGGCAGATCAATTTAAGGAAAAATATTTTTTTCCCGGAGCAAAAACCTCCGTTTTTACACGCTATCTATTTGATGCTACCGTGAAATACAAAGATAAAAAGACCAATCCCAACAAAGTGGTAATTGGAATAGATGAAAATTATATGGACATAACAGGTCTTGAAATCGGTACAGGAAGATTTTTTAGCAATTCAGAATTACTTGATGGTATGCATAAAGTTATACTGGGAAAAGGAATTGCAAAAAAGATTTTTAAAGTAAGAAAAGATAAAATCTTAGGGAAAATAGTCGATATCAATGGATATAAATACAAAGTGATTGGGATATTGAAAGAAAAAGGCAGTAATAAAAACTCAAATAGTGACCAAAGTATTCTTATCCCTTTGCTTAACGGTAAAAGATATTATCACTATAAGAAAAAAGATTATGGTATCAATGTTGGTCTTGACAATTCGCTTAATATGGATGAGGCGATATCCAAAGCAACAGGAATCTTTAGAAATATCAGGAAGCTTAAGATTAAAGACGAAAATGATTTTGAAATAAAGAAAAGCGATAATATACTCAAAATGATTAAAGATGCTACTTTCCAAATCAGATTTGCGACCATCGCAATTGCACTAATTACATTATTGGGTGCAGCTATAGGACTAATGAATATCATGCTTGTAATGGTATCTGAGCGAACAAGAGAAATCGGTATCAGAAAATCTATTGGAGCAACCAATAGACATATCTTGACTCAATTTATGACTGAATCGGTGATTATAAGCCAAATCGGTGGTCTTCTTGGAATAATAATCGGCGTCATTATCGGTATTATTTTGGCACATATCATAGATGGTCAATTCAGAATGCCTTGGGCATGGATTGGTCTTGCTATTGTTATAAATACTCTTGTAGGATTACTATCCGGAGTATATCCCGCTATGAAAGCTGCAAAATTGGATCCGATAGAATCATTGCGATACGAGTAATTAACATCATTTTTTACTCCCTACCATCTTGTAGTGATATTTATCATTTCCATCAACAATGGTATAATCGATTTGTAAGTAGTAATCAGAATAAAAACCCCTACCATATATTTCTCTTCCTCCTTCAAAATCTTGTGTTGGGATATCGATATGCAAAATATCACTCTCATCGTCATTGGGGTCAATGCAACCGTCAGTATCCGCATCAACAACCATCCATATATCTTCCAACCAAGGAGCATCAATTTGAATATCATCCTTATTGTCTAAGGAAATAACCAAATTAAATGGACCTGATACCCCTACAATATGTGTCTCATACACACCAACAATTGGAATAGTGCACTCTTGATATTTTTCACAAGAAGATATACTAAAAACAAAAACTGCGATTAAAAGCAAGTACCTCATAATTCTATATTTAGTTATTAAATAAATAGATAACGCTTAAATTTAACGCTGATTAATCAAGTCCGAAGTATTTGATTGACCCTTTAACCATACCTTAATACATTTTTAACTTTTTTTAACGAAAAAAAACTATTTCAACCAACTAATTCAAATTATTGTACGTCTTATATAGTGTATTTCTTTTAATCCAAAAAATAACAGTTATGAAAAAAGCTATATTATTAATATTCGTCTTTGTTCTTACTTTTTTGTCTTGCGATAAAACTCATGAAGTAGTATTTCAATGTTCGGATAATCAAGATGTCTGTGATCTTGCACAATCCAACAATGATTTTGCTTTTGATATTTTCAAATCATTGCACAAAAAACACTTGGAAGGCAATCTTTTTATTTCTCCATTCAGTATTTCCACTGCTTTATCAATGACATTAAACGGTGCTAATGGAGATACTTATGATGAGATGATAAAAACATTGAAATATAATGGTTGGAATCTTGATGAATTGAACAAAGCTTACAAGGCATATCTTGATATTGTTCCTTTTCTTGACGATGAAGTGAAAATGAGTATTGCAAATTCCATTTGGTACAGAAATGGATTTGAAGTATTACAGGAGTTTATTGATGTGAATAAAAATAACTACAATTCTGAAGTGTATGGGCGGGATTTTTCCAAATCCAAAACTAAAGATGAGATTAACGCTTGGGTAGAAGATAAAACCGAAGGTAAGATTAAGGATATTTTGGATAATATTGACGGCGGTGCTGTGATGTATTTGATAAATGCAATTTACTTCAAGGGGGAGTGGATGTATAAATTTGACAAAGAGAAAACTTATAAAACTAAATTTATCAAAGAGACCGGCACAAATGTAGAAGTTGATATGATGGTTAGTGATGAAATGTATGTACCATATTATAAAAATGATATTTTCGAGATGATTGATTTACCTTACGGTGATTCGATATTCTCAATGAGTATATTACTTCCTTTACATAACAAAAAAGTCAACGACATTATCGCCAGTACTGACAAATCTTCTTGGGATAAATATACAAGTAATTTGACTCCCATAAAAATGCCGATACAAATCCCTAAATTTAAAATCAAATTTAAGGATTTATTGAAAAACACTCTGGTTGATTTGGGTATGCCAAAAGCTTTTTCTTCATCACAGGCAGATTTCACTAAAATAAGAAAATCAGGAGGAGTATATATTGATGAAGTAGTTCATCAATCATTTGTAGAAGTGGACGAAAAAGGAACAGAAGCTGCCGCAGCAACAGCAGTTATTATTAAGGTAACTTCAACCGGAGAAACATTTATTGCCAATAGACCTTTTGTATTTGTCATCAGAGATAATATTACCAATAGTATTTTGTTTATCGGTAAAATGATGATGCCTGAAGAATAGTGTAATATTTCGAGTAATCTTACTAATACTTAAATATTCCATTAAGACTAATCACTGTTTCTATTAATTTGGCTTTGATGTTTTTGCTTTTGAAATATTCGTTAATGGCTTTATTGTTTTCATCCCTTATCAAAGTATTAGGATTGATGATAAAAGCTGTTTCTCCATAGTGAGAGAAACCGGTAGAATAGACTTCATTATCATAAGATATTTGCTTTACATCATTATACCATTCGATATTGGAAGCTATTTTTTCATCAAAAACATTGTGTTTTAATGAATTTGACAATAAATCATGGTCGGTAGTGAATAGTGATTTGATGAAGCCGGCATTATTCTTCGATTGTTCAAATAATTCATTTGAGCTTATATCTTCGAATATAGTTTTATCTATTTTATTCCTTCTTTCTATAAGAGTTAAGTTCAACCCATGCGGAGCATAAAGTTTTTGAATGGGATGATGCAAATTTTTATTGTACAAAATGATGCCTCCGAATAAATTTGCAGCAACAGCTGAAGCTAAGATATCAATCCCAAGTTCATCTGTTTTGGTTATAATAAAATCAAATAACCGGTGGTTTTCAAAATGAGCGTTAAGTATATCATTTAATGCAGAGATTACTCCCGTAATATTAGCTTCGAGTTCGGCTAAACCCGCTTGAAAAGGTATTCTGTTGAATATCTCAATATCAACACCTGATTTCGAGTCTATTTCACTCAAAAAAGCCTCAGCAATATCCTGAACAGAAGCTTTTACATTGTTCTTATCTTCTTTTTCTTTGCTATAAGTGATAATATCAACACCTGTTTTACTATTGGTTTTGACCAATATCTCATTTCCCGGCTTTTCAATCGCAATCGATACGTCTTTGAGCCCATACGAAAGCATAGAAATAGTCGCAGGAGAAAAGAGTTTGATGCCTTTACTGTTTCCCATTATTATTATTATTTCACAATCCGAGAAGTTTTACAAGTTGAGCCGTCGATTCTTTGGTTTTAACCTTTTTTACTATTTTTGTAATGATTCCTTTTTCATCGATTACAAAGGTAGTTCTGAAAATACCCATATACTCCCTGCCGTACATTTTCTTTTTACCATAAACACCATAGGCCGTAGCAATTTCTTTTTCTGTATCTGCTATCAAATGAAAAGGAAGATTGTGTTTTTCTTTAAATTTGATATGTCTTTCAATACTATCCGGGCTTACTCCTATGATTTCATAACCTTTTTCTATCCAAAAATCGTAATTTAGGGCAAAATCTTCGGCTTCCTTAGTACATCCACCGGTAAAATCCTTTGGATAAAAATACAAAATAAACTTTCTGCCTTCGAAATCGGTCAATTTTATAGTTTCTCCTGTCTCTATTATTCCTTCAAAATATGGAGCTTTATCATTTTCTTTAAGATGTGTCATACTTATATCATTTAATGTACAAAAATAACATTATAATCTCCCGTATTGTTTTATTCGATGATATCGAAGTGAAAAATATGCTGTGAAATTAGTGCTCTATACAAAAAATGATTAATCATATTTGAAATGTATTTATTCAATAAATTTAGCACCGGGAATTGCAATTCCAATACCCAAAATTGCCGAAAAGATAACCATAGAAATTAATACTTTCTTGAAGAGAACAGTTTTTTCGATAAAGCGTTGGCATTTACCTCGAATTATTCACTACTTTAATCTATATTTCAATCCAAATCTAATTAAATTTCCAAATGCTACATTTATTCCTCCATCATAACCTGACTTATAGTTTCTAAGTCCTTTTGAATATCCAAAATATATTCCAATATTTCCGCTATAAAGCCCTAATTGAATTCGTGGTCTTAATTCGGTATCAATAGTTTTTCTATCTCTTTTAGTGTTATAATCCCTTGTTTCTGATGTTGCACTTCCATTTTCAATCGCACTTAGACAATATGCAAAATCAATTCCACCTGACAAATCAATATTGATTTTTGATATTGTAAATCTATACCCGAAATAGGGAAATGTATTTATAAAACTATAATTTAGACTTGTATGACCATTAGCTGCAACCATCTCATTTTTTATTCCTCCGGATTCCCATACTCCATTAATATCAATTTTGCTTCTTAATAGTTCATACCCCAAATCAATACCAAATATTATATTGTGTTTAGAAATTCGACTTATATTTGCTGATATACCGTAACTTAAACCCATTTTCGATCCATAAGGATTATTTGTATAACCATCATTTTTATCAAGATCATAATTTATAAATGTCGTACTTTCAGATGATTGTCCTGAAAATGAAAATAAACCTAAATTTAGCCGAAAACTATATTCACTGCTTTGGCAATATCCATCCGATAGAAGTATAATTGAAATCAAAAGCAATAATATTTTTTTCATGATTTACTATTTTTACATTTAAATGGCCAAGTGTCATGTATTGTTTCCGGTCAATATATATTAGTCTTTTCAATCAATTTTAGAAATCCTTTTCTATACTTATAAGGATCAAAGCTCAAAGCATTGTTTACCCATATCGATATATTGTTCATATTAGCATTTCCCTTGTACTCCGAACCGTATAATAGCATACCATATGAAGCAACAGCAGCAGAAAATATCATATTCTCAGATGAATGTTCAAATTTAGTTGTATTATTGATGATATCCAAATGTAATTTCTTACTCACATCTTCATTGAACTCTTTATATCTAAAATCAATGCTAAATACATCTAGAGATCTTGAGTCAAGAATGTTTTGTGGTATGATTTCATACAATGCAGTGATAGTTTGACCCGCTCCGATCTCCCCTGCATCAATAGTATCATTATCGAAGTCCTCTTTTTCCAACAATCTGTTGACATAACCAATCAAACGATATTTGTCAACTACCTCAGGATTAAATCGAACTTGAACTTTTACATCTTTTGCTACAGTTAAAAATTTATTGTAGTCATTGATAAAAACTTTTTCCATTTCTTCAACTCTATCAATGTATTCATAATTACCATTACCCTTATTAGCCAATTGCTCCAACATCCCTTCATTGACATATGTACCCACTCCGATAGTAGTAAGAAACGCTCCTGATTTTCTCTTATCTTCTATCAACTTGATCAGCTCATCTTGAGATGAAACACCCACATTGAAGTCACCATCCGTACCGAGAATAACTCTGTTATTTCCATTCTCAATAAAGTTTTCTTCAACTATTTCATAAGCAGTCTTTATTCCTGCAGCACCTGCGGTACTTCCACCCGCACCTAGTTTATTGATTTGTTTTTTGATATAATTCTTCTTAGAGCCCGGTGTAGAAGGCAATAAAACTCCGGCTTTGCCTGCATAAGTAACTATTGCCAATCTGTCTTTATCCCTCATTTGATCTACAAATTTGATAAATCCTTTTTTAATAAAATCTAACTTATTTGTGCTTTTCATAGAACCTGAGACATCGATTAACAAAACGAAGTTTGCAAGAGGATAATCCTCTTTTGCTATCTCCTTACCTTTTATTCCTATTCTAATCAATTTGTGTTCTTCATTCCATGGGCATATGCTTACTTCTCCGTTAAGTGATATGCTATTTAAGCCATCATCCTTATAATCCATTGGGAAATAGTTTAGAAATTCTTCAACCCTTATAGCATTTTTCTCTGGCATTTTGCCACTATTTATAATACCTCTAACGTGTGCATAAGATCCTCCATCTGCATCTACCGAAAATGTTGACACAGGTTCGTCCTTGGTTGCGACAAAAGGATTTTCTACAAATTCATTAAACTTTCCTTGAGTATCTTCAGGATTGTATATCCCATCATTATATTTTCCGGAAAATTCGCTGTTAAGACTAAGGCTATCAGAACATGAATTGAGTCCTATAAACAAAACTGAAAGCAAAAATAAATAAATATAATTTTTCATGTGTTTAAAGTTTTTTGAATGAAAATATATAAAAAAAATCATGTTCCTTTCAGAACGCTATACTATTGATAGACACGCTTTTTCCATAAAACGTTGGAATTTATATAATAATTTTAAAAATAATATCAGAATATTTGTAAAATGTATAAATGCGCTATAAATTTACGTAATAAGTACATTGATAAAGGTATTATACAATTATCTGTTTTATAAATACAATCAGGGTTTGTAACCGTAAATACCAAATTCAATTAGTTACTCGAATTAAATCACGTATAAAAAATCGTATTAAAATGATGTATAGAACAAAAACAAACAGAAAATGGAAATATTTAATAGCAATACCGGTATTAGTGTTTGTATTGCTATTTGTAAATGCTTGTGCTTCCTTAAATAAAAGTAAAGAGAACTTACAACAGGTACAAAATAATGAGCAAGTACCAACAAATACAGATGAAATGCCCAGATTTCCGGGATGCGAAAATAAATCGACTTTAGAAGATAAATATAATTGCTCATCACAGAAAATGTATAAATATATTTACCGGTATTTGGTATATCCTCATGCAGCAAAAAAAAATAAAATCCAAGGTAAAGTTGTTGCCAGATTTGTGGTGGATAGCGTGGGAAATATGAAAGATATTGAAATTCTCAAAGATATTGGTGGTGGTTGTGGAGGCGAAGTGGTAAAAGTACTTAAACGGATGAGTCATCGTTCAGAGAAATGGATTCCCGCAAAACAAAATGGTAAAAAAGTGAGTGTTCATTACACAATACCTGTGATTTTTAGACTGACAAGGTGATATGTAAAAATTAATATATAAAGCAATAATCTTTATTCTATATTTTAAAAATGCAATTATGATTCGAATAATATTGTTTAGTTTTAATATTTTGCTTATTACCTTATTTTTTCCTTCTTGTTATTCTGTTAAAAAAATACGAAAAAGAGCTAGGGTTTTAGAAGAATATAATAAATATTATATCAATGATTCATTGAAGTTCTCATATATGATGCCGGGGGACTATAAAGAAGACACTGAATACAAACAAAGAATTGCCGGACTTAATACACAGAAAGCCAATCTTAGTTCAAAATACTGTTTAGCTCATTTCTATACGACAATTCCTCCACTTCTTGATCATTATACTTATTATTACAAGGATTATAAAGTTTTTGTAAAAGAACTAAATAAATTTAAAATTGATTCTTTGCATATAAAAGACTTAGCTACTGAATTACCATTCATTGATTCATTCAATAATCGTGTTATAAAATGTATAAATTTGAAACAAAATTTGGGAAAGGTCTGTATAATTGCTAAAAGCCCAAAAGAGAATTTTAAAAGTTTAAAAAATGAGTATTTAGGTTTTGTATTTAAAAATATTAGAACAGATGACGATTACAGTAAAATGGAATTTACTAATCCTTTTAAAATAGCTGAAAATTTGTTCATAAGAGAGGATAGTACTTTAAATTATTTATTGCCTGTTGAGGTATTGAACAAAAGAAGAAAAAACTATCAAACTGAGCCAATAAATAACTTATACAATCAGTGTTTATTTACATACGAATCCTTTATTTCAAACAACTTAGAAAAAATAGAAACAAATTTTCAAAAATCGAAAAAAAAGAATTTTTTAAGCCACGATATTCAACTTGATTTTATTGCAACAAATGATAGTGCTTTAAGTTTGTTAGTGAATAAATGTAGCAAGGAAAAAGTTGTGATGTTTAATGAAAATCATTTTATTCCCAATAATAGATTAGTGGTTTCTTTACTTTTAAAAAAGTTATATGCAAAAGGATTCAGGTATCTGGGTCTTGAAAGCATTTGGGAGGAGGAAAATGAACTTAGTGATAGGGGATTTTCAGTTACTAAAACGGGGTTTTATACTAGAGAACCCATGATGGCAAATTTAATAAGTGAAGCATTAAAAATCGGTTACCATGTTTTTGGATATGACGATTTTACAAAGGATAGAGAAATTAATCAGGCAATCAATATTATTAATCATACTCTGAAACAAGATCCATCTGCAAAAGTATTGATTATGGGTGGTTTTGACCATATTTACGAAAAATCATTAAACAAAAGAAAGAGGATGGCTGAGTATTTCAAAGAAGAATCCGGAATTAATCCTTTAACCATTGATCAGGTAAAATTCCAATACCCAACTGAGCACTGGTTATCAATAATTGATACATCTTCAATAAAGCAAAATACGAATTTAAATTGTGATATATATCTAAATAACAATCTGAGCTACGATCAATATTCCAAATACAATAATTACAAAAAATATGATTTTCATATCCCTTCAACAATTATAAAAAAACTAAAAAAGAAGAACAAGAAGAATCAAAATTATATCTTAAGCATCTACAGGTTGCAAGATTATAATAAAAGCAAAAAAGTTATTCCTGTTTATAATTATTTAATTGAGGATATTTCAAAAAACGAAATTTCATTATTGTTAAAAAAAGATGGTTATTTTTTCACTGTGAAAAATAATTTTGGGGTAATTGTATATGAGGGTATTGAGACATGTGATTAAACGGTTTTTATTTTGTCAAAAATAAAGTGAGCAAATCGCATTTGATAGTAAAAGAACCTGACTTTTCGTCGTACAATCAATACCATAAATCCAAAAAATGTGTTCTGAATGTATAATAAAATCTTTAATTAATTGATAACTTTGTATATTAGTAAATACAAATACGGAAACTATATCCTCACTAGATAATCTGATTTCTATAAAAGATTATAAATAATACTGTATGAAACTAATAAGAAAAATACCAGGTAAAACAAATAATTTGTACGTCGAAAATAATCGTTTGTTCTATACAGATATAGACAAAAGCGCTGTATGTATTGATATTAATGATTATTCGATAATTTGGAAAGGAGAACCTGATATGTTTTATCTTAAATTTTCTGATAATTATATATTAAATGTTAAGGATATTGAAAAAGAAGAAAGGAGTTTAAGTTTAACTAAAGTGATTAATAAAAGAACATTTCAAGTTGAATATGAAGAAATTCTTGAATCTGAATCTTTTTTCAAGGATGATTTAATGATTGTTTTATACAGTATTCCAAGTTTTCAATATGGGCTATTTGATTTCAAAAACAGAAAAGTTATTTGGAAAAATGACATAGATATCCCATACAATCCTTTTATCAAAGGAGATTATATTTTTGCATTGAGAGAAAGAGAAATGCGACTTGATATGATTGATGCGATGACAGGGAAAATGCTCTGGAGTATATCGACAGAGATAGATAAGAATCCTGATTATAATCCCCAAAATATAATCGATGTAGTGGATGGTGAATTGGTAATGACCTATGATTATAAGAAGATTGTGGGGATTGACCTTGAAAGCGGAAAGATAAATTGGGAATGGTCTTTGGAAGGAGTGATAGAAGAGATTCCCGATT
>JALVEE010000052.1 GCA_027008645.1 Saprospiraceae bacterium | reverse complement strand
TTTTGGCAATGGTAGAGCTTACGGATTGGAATTGTTTTTGAAAAAATCTACCGGTAAATTAACAGGTTGGGTTGGTTATACACTTTCGAGAACGGAAAGGAAATTTGATTTGATTAATAATAAAAAATGGTTTGGAACTACATTTGACAAGCCTCACGACCTTTCCTTAGTAGTTAATTACAAATTGTCAACAAGATGGAATGCAAGTGCGGTTTTTGTCTATGGAAGTGGGCGGAGATATACACCTGTGAGTGATATTTATATTCTCGATGGACAATTCAATCTTGAATATGGGGACAGAAATAGTGCCAGCTTGCCGGCATATCACAGATTGGATTTGTCTCTTGTATATAAATCAAAAATAAGAAAAAACTGGAATTCAAGTTGGACAATTGGTATATATAATGTATATAACAGAAAAAATCCGGCTTTTATCAACTATGACACTGATATAGATACAGAAGCCGGAAAATCCAATGTTACGGCGTCCAAAATAACAATTTTTCCAATTATACCGTCAATAAGCTATAATTTTAGTTGGAATAATAAATGAAATTAATATGAAACGAGTAATAACTTTTACAATAATCATCATATTTTCAATGCTTTTTACATCTTGTGAAGAGGAATTTGTGCCCTCTGATGTCAAGGCAAAACAAGAGTATGTGGTTGAAGGCCAATTGGAGTATTCAAGCCTCAAAATACCTGCTTTTGTCATCTTGAGTAAAAGTACTTCTTACTTTTCAACTTTAGACTCTAATTTAGTTGAGAATTTATATATAGATGATGCTGATGTATTTGTTTCTGATGGAGATAAAAAAGTAAAATTGCCTTATGTATGTGCAAAAGATTTAAGTTTTCCTATGCTTTTTAAACTTTATGGTGTCTTGGGAAATAAAATATTTAACTCAGGATTTTGTGCCTATTTGGATATAAACAACGAGCTAAAGATAGAGGAGGGGAGAGAGTACAAATTGATCATAGAACACGAAGGAAATACAATCGAATCGAAAACTACAATTCCTGAAAACGTCATTTTAGATTCTCTATATTTCAAAGAACCGCCCGGAGAAAAAATTGATAGTGCTGCTATGATGTGGGTGAAATTTAGTGATAAAGCAGATGTGAAAAATTATTACAGATATTTTGTTATAGAAAATAGAAAGAAAATATTCAGCTATAACTCATTATTTGACGACTTGATTATAGATGGTCAGACAGTTGATTTGCCATTCAGAAAACCTATTGATCCGAGGTCTCCTGACTTTAACAAAGATATCGGATTCACATATCTTAGAGGAGACACATTGCAATTTAAATTATGTGCGTTGGATGAAGACCACTATAATTTCAGGGAATCCTTTCTGTTTAGCAATAATCAAGGTCCATTCACTTCGTATGTAAGGGCTTCTGATAATATTGAGGGAGGCATTGGGATTTGGGGAGGATATGCATGTCAGGTTGTAAACATTATTGTACCTGAGAAATAATCTGACAAGATGAAAATCTTATTTGGATTGAATATGATTGGAGCTTAAAATTGAGAATATAAAATCAAGATGAGCCTTTTTTTATTAACTTTGTGCTTTAGTTAATTGTTGAATTGAGTATAGTGTATAATTGTGATATAACAATAAAAAATAAATATGAAAAAAACGCAAGACCCGATTGGTAAATTATTAGGATTGAGATATAAATCCCACCCTTGGCATGGAGTTGAAATAGGTAAAAAATCTCCTGAAATAATAACTGTTTTTATTGAGATGGTGCCTACAGATACTGTAAAATACGAAGTCGATAAGGAGACAGGATATTTGACAATAGATAGACCTCAAAAATTTTCCAGTATTTTGCCTGCTTTATACGGATTTATTCCAAAGACATACTGTGGAGATTCATTAGCTCAAATCAGCAGATCTTTATTGAAAAGGGATGATATAATCGGAGATGGCGATCCTTTGGATATATGTATATTAACAGAAAAAGAGATTACTCACGGGGATATTCTCTTGCAAGCCAGACCTATTGGAGGTTTTAGGATGATTGATGGTAATGAAGCGGATGATAAGATTATTGCAGTGTTAAAAGATGATGCCGTTTATGGTGATTACAATGATATTGACGATGTTCCTCATGCAGTAATTGAAAGATTGAAGCATTATTTTCTCACCTATAAAGATATGCCGGGACATGTAGAAGGAAATTGTGAGATAACTGATATTTATGATAAAAAAATGGCTTTTAAAGTAATAAAAAGTGCAGCATCGGATTATAAAGAATTTATCAATGAGCTGATATTTAGCTGATGAAAAAAATATTTAACCCCAAGACAATAGCATTGTTTGGGGCATCTAACAGAAAAGAGAGTCTTGGTTATTCTGCGATGAGTAGTATCATTGGTGCGGGATATGAGGGAGTTGTTTATCCGATTAATGTCAAAAGAAAGAGTGTTTTTGGTATCAAGGCATACAAATCCATTAAAGATACAAATGATTCTATAGATTTGGCAGTTATTGCTACTCCTTTTAGAACAATTGTTGATATCGTAAAGCAATGTGGTGAATATAGTGTTGGAGGCATACTTATTCTTACAACTGTATTCAAATCTGGACCAAAAGATATATATCAAGATATAAAGCTGTTGGCGAAAAAATACGATATCAGGATTATTGGTCCAAATAGTATGGGGTTTATAAGACCGGCTTTAAAACTTAATATTAGCCTTACCAAAAAAATGGCCATTAAGGGAAATATTGCTTTTATCTCTCAAAGTGCAGGATTGGCAACTGCGATATTGGATTGGTCGATTGAAGAAAAGGTTGGCTTTAGTCATTTTATCTCCATAGGTTCGATGTATGATGTGGAATTTGGTGATATAATTGATTATCTGGATACAGACCCAAATACTTCCAGTATTATTATTTATATGGAGTCATTGGCTAATGCGAAGAAATTTATCAGTGCAGCGAGAGCATTTTCAAGAAATAAGCCTATTTTTGTGCTGAAAGCCGATAATCGCTCACATAAAGTGAAAATTGAATTGTCCCATTCAGGTACAATCATGGGAAGCAAATTTGCTTATGAAGCTGCATTTAGAAGGGCAGGAGTTGTATCCGTTGATACCATAGACCAATTGTTCAATGGAGCTCAAGCATTGGCAAAACAACCCAGACCAAAAACAGATAAACTTACAATAATAACTAATTCTAATGGACCGGGGGTTTTGGCTTTTGACTTGCTGAAAAGATTAAAAGGCAATATGGCTTGCCTTTCCCAATTGAGTTGTGAAGAATTAGATGAAAAATTAGAGAGAAAAATTATCTGTAATGGAATAATAAATATATTTGGAGATGCGACAGTAGAGGATTATAAAACCACAGCAGAGATATGTTTGAATGATGAAGATGTTGACACATTATTGGTAATATTAACTCCACAATCTCATACCGATGCAGCAGGAGTTGCAAAAGAGATAGTAGAGCTGTCAAAAAAATATGATAATACAATATTGGCAAGTTGGATGGGGAGTGAAGAAGTAGAGCAGGGCACACAGATATTGGATGAGGGAGGGATACCGACATTTTTAACCCCTGAAAAAGCGGTTACTACATTTATGGATATGGTGAAATATACCAAATTGTTGATCTTGCTTCAGGAAACTCCTTATGAGATACCCTCTCAATTTATTCCAAGAACCATTGAGAACCGCAGGCTTATTGAGTCAGTTTTGGGCGAAGACAGGTATGTGCTAAATGAAATGGAGACAGCTAAGATATTGAAAAATTATCATATTCCTGTTATCAAAAATCTATTGGTTAAAGACGCAAAAAATGCGGGGGAAATAGCTGAGGAAATCGGATTTCCCGTAGTGCTTAAGATTAGTTCTCCTGATATATTGCACAAGTCACAAGTAGATGGAGTAGCTCTGAATATTGTGACGAAAAAACAAGCAGAAGAAGCGTATAAAAGGATAATCAATTCCGTGAAAACAAAAGCTCCGGATGCCAAAATCGATGGGGTTTTGGTTGAAGAAATGGTCAATAAAAAATATGAATTGATTATAGGAGCCAAAAAAGATCCTGTTTTCGGTCCGATAATCTTATTTGGAATGGGTGGAATCGCGGTAGAATTATTTAAAGATCTTGATGTAGGATTGCCTCCCTTGAATATGGCTTTGGCAAAGAGAATGATTGAGCGAACTAAAATATACCAATTGCTCAAGGGTTATCGCGGAATGAATGGAGTGGATATCAAAAATATTCAGTTTTTGCTCTACAAATTTGCTTATTTGATTATGGATTTTCCTGAAATTAAGGAAATAGACATCAATCCATACGCTATAGACGAAGAGTCAGGTTTGGTTTTGGATTCCAGAATTATACTGGATAAAGACTATGTGAAAAATGATGAGGATAAAGAGCCTTATTCTCATTTGGTTATTTCGCCTTATCCAGCACAATATATTTACAATATCAAATTAAAAGGAGGATTGGAAGTGACTATTCGGCCGATTAAACCCGAAGATGAACCCTTGGAGAAAGAAATGTTTTCCAATCTATCAAAAGAATCACAATATTTCAGATTTTTTGGATATATCAAGGATATAACACATGAGATGTTGGTAAAATATACTCAAATAGATTATGAACGTGAAATGGCTCTTATGGCGGAGATCACCGAGAATGGGAAGAAGAAAATGATCGGAGTAGTAAGAGTAGTAAATGATAAAGACGATCAATCTGCGGAATTTGCTATTGTTGTAGCCGATCCATGGCAAGGTCTGGGGTTGGGAAGTAAATTGATGGATTTGATATTGGACATTACAAAAAAGAAAGGATTAAAGTCGATTTATGCTGTAGTACTAAAAGAAAATGAAACTATGGTGGAAATGTTTAAAAAACGTGGATTTAAGCTAAAATCTATAGATATTAGCACCTATAAAGCTGAAATGTTTTTTTAAGAGAGACTATTTCAAAAAGAATACTTTCACTGCAATAGATTCCGGTTG
>JALVEE010000051.1 GCA_027008645.1 Saprospiraceae bacterium | reverse complement strand
AATAACTGCAATTGATTATCAATTATTTATGTTTTAGAAAGTCCGAAAAATAGCTGAATTTTTGTGTTTTTTTTGTAAATAATGCCAAGTTGGGTTAACGAATTTATATATATCAGAATAAATTTGTATCTTGTATTCTAAAATAAAAGACAAAAAGATATGGATTTTATACAAGGGATAAGTCGAAATCAGCTATTATTAAAAAGAAGGTTAAAAGACCTTTTTTACCCTTTTATAACCCTGTGGGGTATAAATAGCACCGCCAAGAGGTTAATCCAGATTATTCATGCTTTTAGCTTTATGAAGATGAAAGCTTCAAAATACGCAGACATATTATTTTATTTCAAGTGTTTCGTAACACAGCAGATGCATAAAGATAGAAGCAAATGTTACCTCAATTTTAGGGTATTAATTAAAAAAATAACTTAAATTGCATTATCTTTATCATATCAGATAGAAAAACACAAAATTATGACAACTTTAAAGCATATTAAAATATTTGTTATAAATTTCTTTATTATTTTCCTTGCTCACAATGCCTTTGCACAAACACCTCCCATAGTTTATGTAGCAGGTGACGGTACGGGTGATTATAATTGTGACGGAGTAAGCGATCAAGTACAAATCAATCAAGCCTTGGATTATGTCGCTGCAAATGCGGGTTTTACCACTGTTTATCTAAAAGGAGATTACACTTATATTATTGATGATCCTATATTTATATCTAGTAAGACTATATTAACCGGAGATTCTACCTCAAAAGTAGAACTAAAAGCTAATGCAGCATGGTGGACAAAAAACAAGCCTATGATAGCTCAAAAAGGAAGAATAACACAGTGGAATGCTTGGGGTGATTACGGTGATGAAATTTCCAAAGTGGAAATATATGGATTTGAAATAAGTGGTGGGCTGATTCAAGAAGAACCAACAGGAAAGGAATATATTCCATTAATACACTTCTGCTATCCACATGATGTTTCAATACACGATATGCATTTGCATGATAGCCGCTGGGATGTGATACGTCTTACAAGTTCCGGAGGAATCAATGGTGATACGGAGCAAAATTGCGATAATTCAAAAATCTATAATAATACTATTGAATATTCCGGACATGAAGGTATTTGCTTTGTTGGTCTTAGCAATTTTAAAATTTATAACAATAAAATATATTCTACACGAACAAATTGCGGTGTAAGGTGTAAAGATACAGATAATTTTGATGTTTTTGATAATATTATTGGAAATGCTATTGCAAAATATTCATCCGGTTTTGCCGGTATTTTTGTAGAAAATCAACACGCGCCTCTTACTCAACACGCAGAAATTTACAATAATGTCATTTATGCTAAAGACGGTGGAATACATCTCGGAAATGACAGTCAGGCAGGTCATGATCCATATCCTTTTGGTACTAGAAAAAATGTTTATATCCACCACAATAAAATATATAAAACACAAGTCGACACAACAGAGGGGTATGGTTTTTTGATGGAAGGTGGAATTGTAGTCGATGGATACGATAGTACGCTGATTGAGCACAACATAATTGATGGAAGCGTTTCTGATGGTATTATTTTCGATAAAATACTTGCAGATGGCTCAGGATATAAAACATTTGTAAGAAACAATATTATTATGAATGTTACTGATACTGCCGTCAATAATAGAGCTCCGGGTATAAACACTTTTATTTTGGACAATAATCTGTTGTTTAATAACGGGATAAACTATGCAAACGCAAGTTCATCAAGTGACATCTATTCAGACCCGCTTTTTGGTACAACTCATAGTACACTTGAACAATGGCATCATATAGTAGCTACATATAGCAATATCAGCGAAACTGTTAAAATCTATATTGATGGTGTCGAAAATATCAAACGCGAATTGAAGGGATTTGGCAATATTGCAACAAATACCGATAATTTGCTAGTTGGAATAGAAAGCTCAGATGCATTTTCGGGTAGAATCGACGAATTAGCAATATGGAATAAAGCTCTCACCCCTGTTGAAATAAGTAATTTATACAACGACGGTTCACCTGAAAACATCAATGGAAATTTAACGTCAGGTCTGCAAGTATATCTAAAAATGGAAAATAGTTGGGATGATTCCAGTGGTAATGATTTTGATGCTGAAGCAAGTACTGCGAAATTTACTACCAATGCATTGCTTGGTTCTTATGCCGGATTATTTGATGGCACTTCCGGAGTTCAATACCCTACTACCCTATCCACCACTGACGGAATAACTATATCTCTATGGACTTACAGAATGGATTTGACAAATGACTATCAACCTCTTGTAAGTAAAGGAGACCCATCGTCCGCTAATGCATTTAACTTGTATTTTTCAAAAGAAAGTGTTGAATTTGATATTGGCGATGGTACTTATATTGCTACTCTAGAAGCAAATATTGTTGACCCCTGGAAAATAGATTATCACGTAAAATCTAAAACCGGTCGTTGGAACAAAAACAAATGGGTCAAAGATGATGTTTTTAGCCCTTGTATCGATGGAGGATATCCGGCTTCGGATTTCTCCAAAGAAACAATACCAAATGGGGATAAAGCCAATATAGGGGTTTATGGTAATACTCCGGAAGCCTCCAAAAGTCCTACACATAATTATTATGTTTCTCCAGATGGGAATAACGCCAATTCAGGACTATCCATCGCCGATGCATGGGAAACAATCACTTACGCAGCTTCTTCTGCGAGTCCTGTTCTTGCCGGTGATACGGTATTTATCCTCCAAGGTAATTATAACGAAAGGGTATTGGTGGAAAAATCAGGCACTTTCGGTACAAATATCGTCTTTACAAACTATCAAAATGATGAGGTTACCGTTGATGGAACCGGTATTTCGTGGGGCAATTCCTGGAACGGTTTGATAGACCTATCGAATAGAAAATATGTGGAAATATCGGGTTTAAATGTCAAAAACTCTGATTATGGTGGTATTTGGATTGAATATTGTGATACAATTGTGGTAAAAAACAATAAAACCTATAATACCTATTCGAGTGGCATTGGTGTGTGGAACAGCAATACTATTCGGGTTGAAAACAATGAAGTGGAACTTGCCTGTAATGACGGAGAGCAAGAATGTATTTCGATTGCCAATTCATACAATTGCGATGTACTGAAAAATCTTGTCCATCACAATGGCTCAGGAACAAATGGAGGTGAAGGCATTGACATAAAACAAGGTTCTCACGATGTAAAAGTTTATCAAAACACCGTACATCATCTCAATGAACGCATAGGAATATACGTAGATGCGTGGGATCAACATACCTACAATATAGATGTATTTAACAATACAGTACATCATTGTGGCAATAATGGATTCAATGCCCAAACGGAAATGGGAGGGCTACTCGAAAATGTAAGGTTTTATAACAATATCTCATATTTCAATAAATGGGACGGGATAGCTCTCGGTAGTGTTACAGCTGATCCCAATATAACCGTCACTCCTGTTAAACACGTAAAAGTTATTAACAATACTTGTTACAAAAACGGTTCGTATCAGGGCGGATGGGGATATGGTATTTTGGTGGATAACGATGATTTGCAAGATGTATTGATAAGAAATAATATTTGTAGCCGGAATAGTGCGCAAATCGCTATTGAAAAAATAGACACTATATCGCAGGTTGATCACAATCTGATTTACGGATACAATGACGCTCCGAGTTGTTTATATGGAGCAGATTCGGTTATAGGAGATCCCATATTTGTTGACACATTGTCTTTTGATTTTCATTTGCAAGACAACTCTCCGGCAATTGAAGCGGGAATATATTTGGATTCCATCTCTTTTGACAGAGATAGTATTCCGCGTCCGCTATTGGCAAAACCTGAAATCGGTGCTTATGAACACGGTATTTATTGGATAGGACAGGTTAATAATGACTGGACCGAAGCGGGCAATTGGTCCAACAATCAAATTCCCAATTCGACAGACAAGGTTACAATTCCACCTCCCGAGTATTACAAATATCGCTTGGAAGTAAATGTCAATTCACAAATACAAGCAATATACATTAATAAAAATGCAAAAATGCTGATAAAGGATAATGTAGGGTTTGATGTGGAGGAATAAATCAAGGAAATAGGGTTTATTTTAAGATTTTTTAGAAAATACGAGATAAAGGGATAAATTTGTTCCGCATAAAACAAAGTTACCCACAATATTAAAATGAAAAAACATAAATACTTAGCGGAAAATATTTACAAAGGTCTTGAGAACCTAAATAATGGGTTTGATGCAGATATTATTTATTACTTTTCAGAGTCAGACTTTGAAATAGTGATTAATCGAATTGAAGATTTAGGTTTAGGGATTTTTGGAATTGAACCGTGGATAAATGGTAATTATTTCGATGTTAAAGTTTGTGAAGATTACGGTTTGAAATCTACAGACCCAAATTGGTACAGAATGGCATTTGAAGAATTTAAGGCAACTGGCAAAAATTTGCTATATGCAGCTTCTTACGACCTAAAACATCACAGTGATTAAGAATAAACTAATAGAGAAGAAGTAATGAGAACTAGAAAATTTAAAAGATACGATATGCAAATAGATCGAGAAATCGAAAAAGCAGTTTTAAATTTCTCTGAACATCTTATGTCAAACTCAAAATGGGTAAGATTAATCGATGCTTTAATTGAAGATAATGATAATGTTAAAAAAGTTAAATTTAAAAAAATACATACCACTCAGATTGGGGATTTATTTTTAGAAGAGGATACAATATATGAATTTGACTATTGGAAAAATGGATTCGAGGGTCTTAATTCACTTGGTGGTTGGTTAACTTATAAAGAAATAGAATATCTTATTTTCCCTAGAATTATAGATGATAAGGATAATTTAAAACAAGATTTAAAGGCAATAGTCAAGACCATAGAAAGTGTAGGTCAATTTTTATTAGAAATAGATGAAGATGAAGTAAAATTGATATGCTACAAAAAATAGATAATGTGGGTAACACTAGATATAACATCATAGCCGCCTAACGTCAGGCTACGCTGCATATCATTATCCGTTGCGCAAAAGCC
>JALVEE010000050.1 GCA_027008645.1 Saprospiraceae bacterium | reverse complement strand
GATTTATCTCATGTATCTTATTGCCTTGTCATTAATTCTTGCTACTATTTTAGGATATATTATTTATGATAAATATGGAAAACCGATTCCAAATAGCAGAAAGGATAAAACCGAACATGATAAGAATGCTACCGCAGTAAAAAACAACGAGAAAACAATTAAGTCCATAGACGGGAATATTGCAAGTGGCTATAACAAGGAACAGGCTCGAAGTTTGGAACTTACACAAAACAGCTCCACTGAGCGCATCAATATCAGCAAGAGCGCAGCTTTATCCGAAACAAAAGTCAAGCCTGTTAACAAAAACCTTAATGGCTCATTAGTATCAAATATCAAGCATAAAAAGCATAAGTCATCAAGTATTCATACAAGTCGTAATGCAGGTAAAAACTATCAAAATGCAAATGATGATTTTTCCGGCAATCTCAAAAGTACAGCAAATACTACCTCTTTTCCAAAAAGAAAACTTATGACGAATCCGGCAAAATTAAAGTCATGGTCAAATACTATAAAAAACACTTTGAAAACTTCAAGATTACTTACTAACAAGAGGAATCAGGGGATTTTGAATGATTGTTTTCCCATACAAAAGAATTTTCTATATTTGGAAGCCTATTTTTCCAGTGATTATAATCAAAAAGCTTTTTATGGAGATAATTATAAATTTATAAAATCAAGAGAAGAAACCGAAAGCAATATGTACTCCTATTCCACAGGGATAATGTTGGGCTATTTATTCGGTAATGGATTTTCAATTAAAACAGGACTTAATTATACTGCCATCAATGAGAAATTCAATGTTACATTTAAAAAAGTAGTTAATACCCAAACGATTATTACTATCGACACAATCATCAACAATGATGGTTCCGAAACAGTAGTAAGAGACACTACTGTTAAAGAAATTTTTGGCGAAAGGAAAATACAAAAGAACAATACTTATTCTATGCTTGACATCCCTCTGATAATCGGACTTGAGTATCGAAAACTCAATCATAAATTAGGTATTAGTGCCGGAGTAATTTTCAATATAATATCCAGACAAAAAGGTATTATCCTTAATCATATTGCCGACTCTCAAGAAATAGAAAAAATCGATGTTGACAATAGAATATTCAGGAGAAATACCGGGCTATCGATTTATACGGGAATAGTATATACATATAGGTTTAAATCAAGATACGAGTTTTTTATAGAACCAAATATCAGATATTATTTAAAATCATTTACAAGAGATAATTATATTTTAAGACAGAATTACGCTAAATACGGGATTTCTTTTGGAGGAAGATATATTTTTTAATGGCTGTAGGCAACGTTTTTCAATTGAGATGTCTCTTAAGGATAAAACAGGAAACGAATTAAAACAAAATAGATATAGAACAATTTTTATCAATGATACAATAGAGCTTATGAGAAGATTTTTACCTCTTATTTTTATATTATTATTTTTGAGTGGTTGTGTTAAGGAATATGATTATTTCATTCCTTACACAAATCAGTCGGTAAATTATACAGACCGGTTTAAGACGAAAACAATGAAGTTTTCTTTTAAAAATGACCAGGGATTCAAATATATAGCTAATTCCGGATTCCAATTAGTCATTCCGGCTAACTCTTTTGAAGATAAATATGAATCGGTTGATGTATTGATAGATTACAATAATTCTGTAAAAGATTTAATTTCAAACAGAATCCAAACCATAAGTGCGAACAGTCGAATAATATCCTTTGATAAAATTGTATCTTTAAAATTCCAAACTGATAAAAACATAAATATAGATTCCAACGAAAACACAGAAATCGAACTCAATATTCCGTATGAAAAAATTGATGTACCTAAGCTTTTTAGATTTATCGGCAAAAAATGGCATAAAGCAAACGATGAAACATCATATATTTTCAAAAGCACATGGTATTCCGGTGACTCTACCTTAGTAAAAGGATATAAATTAAAAATAAAAAAGGCAGCCCGTATAGCATTGACAAGTGATATAGAACCTGTATCGGACGTCACTGAACTGAATGTGAAATTGCCAAAAGAATTTGATGTAAACAATTCTTTAGTTCAATTGGTAATCAAAAACACAAATACTAATATTGGTTTAATTTGGGATGATGACAATAAGTTTTTCACTTTGCCCGAAGATATTGTTTTACCGGCAAATGATATCATAATTCTAGTTTTTTCGGAAGAAGCTAATAACAAATATTACTTTGGTATGAAATATGCTAAAGTAAATAATGGAGATATAATTAATTTGAATATCGAACAAAAAACAATCGATGAAATAAAACATTTGATTAACTCGATCCAAATGTAAAATTATAAAGATTTATGTAAATGGGAGCGCCTGTCTCGAGTAAAAGAACTCTTGGCAGGCTTTTTTTAGTCCAAATGGTAAACTTTCATCAAATGATTGAGGACATTATCAAAATCGATTTTCAAGTCGATTAATTTTCCTGTATGAATATCCCATACCCAACCGTGAATTTTCACTTTTTTGTTTCTATAAGCCTTTTGAACTATCGAAGTTTTAAGCACGTTTATGCATTGCTCTTTTACATTCAACTCAACTAGTCTATCATATTTGCTTTTTTCTTCAGAAATAATATCAAGTTCAGCTTCATAATGTCTGTAAACATCCCTTATAGTTCTAAACCAAGGATTCAACAAACCGTAATCCTTGGATTTCATAGCAGCTCGAACACCACCGCATTGATAATGTCCGACAACAACAATATGCTTGACATTTAAATGTTCTACCGCATATTGAATCACGGACATCGCACTAAAATCCAAAGAGGAAACCATATTTGCAATATTCCTGTAAACAAACACTTCACCGGGTTTTGCCCCCATCAATTTTTCAGCTGTAACCCTACTGTCAGAACAACCGATATAGAGAACTTCTGGATTTTGACCTTTTGCAAGTTTATCAAAATAATGTTTATCTCCAGCCAATTTACTCTGTACCCAAGCTCTATTATTTTCAAAAATCTTATCAATATTCATTGTAATTTTATTTTATGAAATCCTTCCCCAGGATAAAAATTTATGTTTGTTTTTCAATATATAGTTTCTAAGCCGTATATTTTTTTCCAATTGCAATACAGGATCTTCCTCCAAAATATTTTTGCAGTTTACTCTGGCTGCCCTGAGTATATTTTCATCTTGAACAATATTTGCCAACTGCAAATCCAAGAGTCCGCTCTGCCTTAATCCTTCAATATCGCCCGGTCCTCTCAGTCTCATATCGACCTCGGCAATCTCAAATCCATTATTTGTCCTTACCATAGTGGACAATCTCTCTTTTGCTTCTTTTGACAATTTGAAACTCGACATTAGGATACAATACGATTGTTCTGCTCCTCGCCCTACTCTACCCCTTAGCTGATGCAATTGAGACAAACCAAACCGCTCTGCATTCTCGATAATCATC
Source organism: Saprospiraceae bacterium (assembly GCA_027008645.1). GTDB lineage: Bacteria > Bacteroidota > Bacteroidia > Chitinophagales > Saprospiraceae > JADJGA01. Next base: position 1,631 of record JALVEE010000050.1, on the reverse strand, counting down.
ACAGAAGCATTTGGCACATCCACACCGACTTCAATGACTGTTGTACCCACAAGAATATGTGTTTTACCGGATTTAAACCGCTGCATCTCAAATTCTTTATCGGCAGGTTTCATTTTACCATGAACGATGCTCATCTGGTACTCGGGTCGAGGAAATTGGTGTAGCAAATTTTCATATCCGTCTTGAAGATTTTTCAAATCCAGCTTTTCAGACTCTTCAATCAAAGGATAAACAACATAAATCTGTCTTCCTTTTTCAATCTCTTGTTTCATAAATTTAATCAATCCCGGCCTGCGATTCTCATAAAAATGCATTGTTTTAATATCTTTTCTTCCCGGTGGCAATTCATCTATAACAGAAACATCCAAATCACCATAAAGAGTCATTGAAAGAGTCCTGGGTATAGGAGTAGCTGTCATTACCAATACATGCGGGGGCATTTTATTACCCTTGTTCCATAATTTCGCTCTTTGTTTTACTCCAAATCTATGCTGTTCATCAATAACGACGATTCCAAGATTTTTGAATTTCACCCAATCTTCAATCAGAGCATGTGTTCCTATTAATATATTGATATTACCTTCGTACAAGGAGTTAAGGATACTTTTACGTTTTTTCCCTTTGATACTTCCTGATAAAAATGCGATATTTATCCCAAGCCCTGCAACCAATTTCTCTATTGAAACAAAATGCTGCTGAGCCAAAATTTCTGTAGGAGCCATGATACACGCCTGAAAATCATTATCAAGAGCCATTAATATCACCATCAAGGCTACTATTGTCTTACCACTCCCTACATCACCTTGCAGCAATCTATTCATATGCAAACCGGATTTCAGATCAAATCTTATCTCTTTTATAACCCTCTTTTGTGCTCCTGTCAACTCAAACGGAAGATTATTTTCATAAAATCTATTAAAATATTTACCTAACTCAGGAAAAATATGCCCTTTGAGTTTACGTTTTCTACTGATTTTACTAAAAAGCAATCTCAATTGCAAAAAAAACAGTTCTTCAAACTTCAACCTGTTTTCTGCCTGTTTTAATTGCAAATTGTTTTTAGGAAAATGAATATAAAAAAGTGCTCGTTTTTTTGAAATTAACTTTAGCTTTCCGATCAAATAATCAGGAAGAGTTTCCTCTATTATCTCCTCTTTAATAACCAATAAAAGATTATAAGTAAGTTTCGAGATTGCCCTTGAACTCAAACCGTTTTTACTCAATCTCTCAGTGGAGCTATAAACCGGTGACAGAGCTACATTTCTTTTGAGCGAATCTATGCTCACCATTTCTATTTCGGGGTGAACAATACTTTTTTTACCATAACTTATAGATACTTTACCATAAACTATATACTCCTTTCCTTCTTTCAAAGAAGAATCAAGCCATTTAACTCCCTGAAACCACAACAAATCAATATACCCCGTATCGTCTCTAAGTGTGGCTTCAAGCCGGCTTTTTCTATTTCGCCCGGACACAATTTCTTTTTCGGACAATACGCCTCGAACTTGAACATAGATTCCATCAGCAAGAATATCTTTTATTTTGATAAATCGCGTTCTATCGGTATATCTGAACGGATAATAATACAACAAGTCCTTAAAATAGCGAATCCCCAATTCCTCACGCAG
>JALVEE010000049.1 GCA_027008645.1 Saprospiraceae bacterium | reverse complement strand
AAACTGCCGGCAATAAAAATGAAGAAGAAAATAATAAAACCGAAGAAGATAAACCGAAAGAAGAAAAAAAATCTGTCAGGCAACGACGGCGAAGAAAGACTACTCCGGTTAAAGTAGAGATTGGCGCAGCGAAAAAAGAAGAAGACAAAAAAGAAGAAGACAAAAAAGAGCAAGACTCTGCTAAATCTGAAAATGCTAAAATAGCAAGAGATAGTATTAATAAAGAACGAAAATCTCCTCGAAAACAGGAATCCGGTAAAAATGAAAATAACAGAACTAATAATAGAAATAAACGAGAGGAGTCTAAAGAAGAAGCCGAAAAAGTCAATGAAAGTACTGAAAATCAAGATTCAAGACCTCAGAAGAAACTATATAATGGCAAGCAAGAACCTAAAAAACTAAATCACTTCAGACCGGAATTAGACGGCATTGTTGAAGGAGAAGGAGTGGTAGAACTAATGTCCGATGGCTACGCTTTCTTGAGAAGCGCTGATTTTAATTATTTATCCTCTCCCGACGATATATATGTATCACCTTCGCAAATAAAATTATTCGGACTCAAAACAGGTGATACTGTAAAAGGAGCAATTAGACCACCAAAAGAAGGTGAGAAATACTTCGCTTTGTTGAGAGTAAATATGATTAACGGTGTTGATCCCGGTATAATTCGTGAAAGAGTACCATTTGATTATTTGACACCTTTGTTTCCGTCTGAAAAATTCAAACTTACCAGACATCCTGAGGGCAAAGATATCGGAAACCGAATGATTGATCTTTTTACACCCATAGGTAAAGGTCAAAGAGGATTGATAGTTGCACAACCAAAAACAGGAAAAACATTTTTACTTAAAGATCTGGCAAATGCGATTTCAAAAAATCATCCTGAGATATATATGATTGTCTTATTGGTTGATGAGAGACCTGAAGAAGTTACTGATATGAAAAGAAATGTTGATGCGGAGGTAGTAGCATCAAATTTTGATGAACCGGCATCAAATCACGTTAGAGTCGCAAATATGGTCTTGGAAAAAGCTAAGAGGCTTGTTGAATCCGGTCATGATGTTGTGATATTATTAGATTCAATTACTCGATTGGCAAGAGCGTATAATACAGTTGCACCTTCAAGTGGAAAAGTATTATCAGGAGGAGTTGAAGCAAATGCTTTGCATAAACCAAAGAAATTTTTTGGTGCGGCGAGAAAAATTGAAGATGGAGGTTCATTGACTATTTTAGCTACAGCATTGATAGATACCGGTTCTAAAATGGATGAAGTTATTTTTGAAGAGTTTAAAGGTACAGGTAATATGGAATTGCAATTGGATAGAAATCTTGCTAATAAGCGATTGTATCCTGCGATTGATCTGACTAAGTCCAGTACTCGTAGAGAAGAGCTTTTGCAAGATAAAGAGACTTTAACCAGAATGTTTATCTTGAGAAAACATCTTGCTGATATGAAACCGGACGAAGCTATGGAATTTATCAGAAATCAAATGGTCAGAAGTAGGAATAATGAAGAATTTTTGGTCTCAATGAATGGATAAATACATATATATTCGTAAAAAATATTGAGTTTAAAGAAAACTTTTAATTAAAATTTTGATAAATAATAAATAAAAGTTACCTTTGCAGCTCTTTTGAATTAAATGATTAACTTTCTCTGATTAGAGAATAAAAATGTAGTGAAATGAAGCGTACTTATCAACCGTCCAATAGGAAAAGAAAGAACAAACACGGATTTAGATCAAGATCAGAGACTAAAAACGGAAGAAAAGTGTTGGCAAGAAGAAGAGCAAGAGGAAGAAAGAAACTTTCTGTTTCTAGTGAGTATAGCCGTAAATAATACTTTTTTGCATTTGTCAAATGTAAAATAAATTTATAGGAGAAGGTCTTTTTTGACCTTCTTTTTTGTATATTGCAATATGCAAAGATTTACACTTAAGAAAAAAGAAATTTTATCCAAGAAAAAACAGATAGAAGACCTGTTTTTTAATGGCAATAATCATTTTAAATTTCCTTTGAAATTAGTGTATAAAATAGTTGATAGGGAAGATAAGCTATATCCAAAGGCGCTTTTTTCAGTCACAGTTCCCAAGAGAAATATTAAAAAAGCTGTTGAAAGAAATCTTATTAAAAGAAGAATAAGGGAAGCATACCGTTTGAATAAATACAAATTGTATTCCCATATACCAAAAGACAAGCAGTTAATAATGATGTTTGTTTTTGTTGGGAAAAAAGCTGAAAAATACCAAATTATCGAAAAATCAATGTTAGAATTATTCAATAAGTTCAAATAGTTTCTTTTAGGTGCATTTCATTTTTTCGCGTTATTACAAGAAATTTTGTTGATGTGAGCAACATTGCGTACCTACGGCACGCATTTTAGTTGTATAAAAGCCCTTTTTACCCATGTTTTGTGCCTAACGGCACAATGATGTAGTATTTAGAAGTAAAACGGATTAATTTCATAAGTGAGGCGGTATGTGCATATAGAAAAATTAACCTTATATGCGAAAAAATGAAATGCGCCCTTTCTTTTTTGCCCTAATTCTAAAATATTTATACTTGATTCTAAAATTTATTTGGTATAATTTTTCTATCTTTGCATGTTTTCTAAAAAAATGTCTGATAGTTGTCAGATTATAGATTGATTAAAAAAACTAAAATGTCCATATTCAATAAGATAGACCAAACAAAAATCCCCAAGCACGTTGCGATTATAATGGATGGAAATGGACGTTGGGCTAAGTCCAAAGGTATGCCGCGAGTTTATGGGCATAGAGAAGGCGTTAAAAGGGTTAGGGAACTAACAGAAGTTTGTACAAAGATCGGGATTGAGTATCTCACCTTATATGCTTTTTCTACGGAAAATTGGAGCAGACCGGCATATGAAGTAAATGCATTGATGACTTTGCTGGTTAGTACTATTGACAAAGAATTAAAGACATTGATGAAAAACAATGTTAAGCTTGAAACTATTGGAAATATCGAAAAATTGCCCAAAAAAAGCTATGAGTCACTATTGAAAGGCAAATCCATGACTAAAGATAATGACAAAATGACTTTAATATTGGCACTCAATTATAGTGGTCGTTGGGATATTGTCAATGCTGTAAAAAGAATTAAAGAAGATAAAAATCTTACAGAGATAAATGCGGATATTTTTTCAAGCTATTTGAATACCGCAGCTTACCCTGATCCCGAGTTATTAATCAGAACAAGCGGTGAATTGAGACTCAGTAATTATTTGCTTTGGGAATTGGCTTATTCTGAATTGTATTTCACTGAGACCAAATGGCCTGACTTTAAAGAAGAAAATTTTTATGAAGCTCTTTTTGACTATCAAAACAGGGAAAGACGGTTTGGTGGAATAAATGAAGAATAAGCATTATAAATAAAAACTATATATTTCGACAACACATTAAACTGTTTTTACGTTTTCTATTGTCGAAAGAATTTTTGTATAAAAAAATAATTGGATGAATAAATTAATATATATTGTATTTGCATTGTTCGTAGGGGTGTTTACCCTTAATGCACAGATAGACTCAATAAAAACTGATACAGATTCTGTTTCAATCATTGATTATTCGTATCCACATGAGTACGAAATCGGTGGTGTGAAGGTTATTGGTTCCAAAGATAGAGACCCCAATGCTATAGCAGGTTACGCAGGATTGACGATAGGAAAGAAAATTCAAATTCCGGGACAAGATATATCAAGAGCGATAAGAGCATTGTGGAAAATCAAACTATTTACTAATATCGAGATTTATATTGAAAAGACAATTGGTGATATTGTATTCTTAGAGATTGATTTAACCGAAAGACCCACATTATCCAGATATTCGTTCAAAGGTGTCAAAAAATCAAGGCACGATGATTTGAATGATGTCTTAAAAGGAATAATAAATAAAGGTGGAATAGTTACCGAAGATATCAAAAGACTGGCAATTCTGAAAATCAAAGATTATTATAGGGAAAAAGGTTATTTGGATGCTGATGTTGCAATAAAGGTATTGCCAGATAACAAAAAGAAAAATACTGTAAAACTGCTATTTACCACTGACAAGAAAAATAGAGTAAAAGTAAGTGATATTTATTTTGTAGGAAATAAAGCGGTAAGTTCCAAGAAACTAAGAAAGAAGATGAAGAATACTAAGAGAATGGGAACTTTATTCAAGAAATCTAAATATATAGCCAAAGACTTTGAGGAAGATAAGCAAAGTATAATCGATTATTATAACAAAATAGGATACAGGGATGCCAGAATTGTTTCGGATACAATGGCTAGAAACAATGACGGAAATTTGGTTATTCAGATAAGACTTAAAGAAGGTGATAAATACCACTTTAATAAAATTGAATGGAAAGGAAATTCAATATATTCAGATGAGGTACTTTCAAGAGTATTGGGAATTAAAACAGGAGATGTTTATAATAAGGAATTGCTGGAGAAGCGTCTTAAATTCAGTATGGATGGTAGAGATGTCAGCTCACTTTATATGGATAAAGGATATTTATTCTTTCGTGTAGATCCTGTTGAAGTAGCTGTCAACAATGGATTGATCGATTTGGAGATGAGAATTTACGAAGGTCCTCAAGCTACAATCGACAGGGTTATTGTTAAAGGAAATGACAGAACGCATGAAAAAGTTATCCGCAGGGAATTAAGAACCAAACCGGGAGAAAAATTCAGCAGGTCGGATATAATGAGGTCTCAAAGAGAAATAATCAATCTTGGCTATTTTAATCCTGAGAATTTGGCAATAAATACACCGGTTAATCCACAGAGGGGTACTGTGGATATTGAATATACTGTTGAAGAAAAGCCATCAGATCAATTGGAAATGTCTGCAGGATATTCAGGCTATGGCGGACTATTGGGGACTCTTGGTGTTGTTTTTAATAATTTTTCTATTGATAATATAAAGAATAGAAAAGCTTGGAATCCATTACCACAAGGGGATGGGCAAAAACTTTCATTGAGAGTGCAATCGAATAATTACTATAAATCCATCAATTTTTCCTTGACAGAGCCCTGGTTCGGTGGAAAAAAACGAAATTCACTTACCATTGGTAGCG
>JALVEE010000048.1 GCA_027008645.1 Saprospiraceae bacterium | reverse complement strand
AAACTTATGAGAAAATGCAAGGGAAAGAGAAAAGGAGGAAAAGGCAAAGGAGGTAGAGGTCACGGAAACGGATAATTAGAATATTTTATTAAAAAATTTGTCGGAGTTCATATAGTTGTGGTATATGGACTCTTTTTCTTTTGCAATTATTATCTTTGTTGCAAAATAATAATTTGAGAGCAAAAAAATCATACGGTCAACATTTTTTAGTAAACGAAACACTATCTCAAAGTATCGTTGAAAGCGCTATTGAATACAGTGACAAATATCCAATAATGGAAATTGGTCCGGGCAAAGGAGTACTGACTAAATATCTTTTTGAAAATAATATCCGGTTCAAATCTGTCGAAGCTGATATCGAAATGGTAGAATACCTTAGAGAAAATTATCCCGGTATCAGTGAATATATCATTCATAGTGATATACTCAGACTTGATTTATCAAAAGTATTTGATGAAATCGAATTTGTGTTATTTGGTAATTATCCCTATAATATTTCATCACAAATACTTTTCCGGATGCTCAAATACAAGGAATATATTCCTGTTATGATCGGTATGTTTCAAAAAGAGGTTGCCGAAAGGATAATTGCTTCTCCGGGAAATAAACAATACGGCTTTCTCAGTGTGTTAACTCAAGCGTATTATACAGGTAAAATAACTCACAGAATTAAACCCGGTTCATTCAATCCACCACCAAAAGTAGATTCGGCAGTAATTAAACTAAAAAGAAAAGAAAATTTTTCTATAGACTGCAATGAATCTTTGTTTAAAACAATAGTAAAAATGGCATTTAATCATCGAAGAAAAATGATGAGAAATACATTAAAATCCCTGGTAAAAAACCCTGATATGCTTAAAAATACTATTTTCACTATGCGCCCGGAACAATTATCTGTTGAAGACTTTATATCATTAACAAATTTGATTGAAAAAGAATAAATAAAATTCGGGAAGAAAATCGTAAAAGAGATAAGCCCTAATATTACTAAATAACTCAAGTATTAGGTGCATTTCATTTTTTCGCATATAAGGTTAATTTTTTTATTTGCACAAACCGCCCCGCTTATGAAATTAATCTGTTTTACTTCTATATAATACCTCAATGTGCCGTTAAGCACAAAACATGGGTAAAAAAGGTTATTAACCAACTAAAATGCGTGCCGTAGGTACACTATGTTGCCCACACCAACAAAATTTCTTGTAATAACGCGAAAAAATAAAATTCACCACCAGTATTTTATTTCTGTATGAAACCATTTTCCTATCTTTGTTGTTATATTATGCCAATATGAATCAGATACTATATGGTAATTATAAAAAAAAATTAATATGACATTAGAACATAAGATAAACAGTGACCTCAAAGAGGCAATGAAAGCAAAAGATCAAGTAAGATTGCGCGGAATAAGAGCGGTAAAATCAGCGATTATGCTGCTTAAAACCGATGGTTCAGGTAAACCCATAGACGAATCTGCAGAAATAAAACTATTGCAAAAACTTATTAAGCAACGCAAAGACTCTTTGGAAATTTATGAAAAGCAGAACAGGGAAGATCTTGCCGTTAAGGAGAGAGAAGAAATCGAAGTAATCGAAAAATATTTGCCCGAACAAATGTCTATTGAAGAACTTGAAACCGCATTAAAAGAAATAATTTCTCAAACAGGTGCCAGTTCAATGAAAGATATGGGAAAAATAATGGGAATGGCCTCACAAAAATTTGCAGGAAAAGCTGATGGAAAAACCATTTCCGGTTTGGTTAAAAAATTACTTTCTTGAGAAATATAATTTTATAATTGATGAGTACTTTTATTTAAAAACATTTTTAGATATTTATTAATATTTAATATAATGATTTTTAAATAAATATATAAATTTATTTTGTTTTAATTTATAAATATTCAAAAGAAACAACTATATGAAATCCGAAGAACCGGCAATAACTGAAAAAATATTTCTCATAAAGGAGCAATTAGAGCCTTTTTCAGCAGTTGTAAAAGATACAGCAAACAAAATTAAAGAAGAGGGAATCAGCAATTACCCAATATTTGTAGCACATCAAGATGAAACAGATATTGGTATTCCTATTATAAAAAGAACAGAAAACGGAGGAATTTGGTCAATCAATGCATCTACCCTCGAACAATTTTATACAAATAAATTGATTAAAAAAGAAAAACTTGAAGATTTTAAAAACCTATATAATAATCACAGGCACGATATTTGCTATTTTGTTCTTAGTGAAATAGGAGCTCAATATATCTTTGTTCCTGCATAATCAAAAGCCACTTTAGCTCAGCTGGTAGAGCAGCTCACTCGTAATGAGCAGGTCGTGGGTTCGAGTCCCATAGGTGGCTCTTTTTCCAAATAAATTAATTATTTTTTTAAATTATCTCTTTCGGTATAATATTTGCATATATATCTATTAGAATATAATTCATATGAAAGGAATAATTTTAGCAGGTGGTCTTGGTACCAGGCTTTATCCATTGACTATTGCAGTAAGTAAACAGTTGATGCCTATTTATGATAAACCAATGATTTATTATCCTATATCTACATTGATGTGGGCAGGCATTAAAGATATATTGATAATTTCCACTCCACAAGATTTACCAAATTTTAAAAAATTATTGGGAGATGGAAGTGAAATAGGTTGCAACTTCCGATACAAAGAACAACCGAATCCTAATGGTCTTGCACAAGCTTTTGTTTTGGGAGAAGAATTTATAGGAAATGATAGCGTAGCACTTGTATTAGGTGACAATATTTTTCACGGAACAAGTATGGCAAAACAATTAGAACTTAGCAATAATCCGGATGGAGGAATCGTATTTGCTTATAGAGTAAAAGATCCTGAAAGATATGGTGTGGTGGAATTTGATTCAAATTTTCAAGCTATATCAATAGAAGAAAAACCAAAATTTCCTAAATCCAATTACGCTGTTCCCGGGTTGTATTTCTACAATAATAGTGTAGTGGAAGTAGCAAAAAATCTCAAACCGAGTGCAAGAGGAGAGTATGAAATAACAGATGTAAATAAATATTATCTCGAAAAAGGTTTGTTAAAAGTAAATGTTTTAGATAGAGGAACCGCTTGGCTTGATACAGGTACATTTGCTTCTCTTAATGCAGCAAGTCAATTTATACAAGTACTTGAAGAAAGACAAGGTTTAAAAGTTGGATGTATTGAGGAAATAGCATTTTTAAAGGGATTTATTAACAAAGAGAAATTGGGCTTTTTAGCTAAAAAATACGAAAAAAGCGGATATGGTATATACTTAGCTGAACTTCTGAACGAATAAATTATTCACTTTCGATGAAAAAAGAATTTATTGTTGATAATATTGAGGGGTTAAATAATGTTGCTGATTATATAATACAACTTTCTAATGTAACAAAAGTGTTTTATTTAAAAGGCGATCTTGGTGCCGGTAAAACAACATTAGTACAAAAAATTTGCAAAAAACTAAATACTAATGATAAGGTTGTAAGTCCCAGTTTTGCCTTAGTCAATATTTACAATTCTGATTTTGGTGAAATATATCATATAGATTTATATCGAATAAATGATATTGAAGAAGCTATAGACTTAGGAATTGAAGACTATTTGTACAGCGATAAGTTTTGTTTTATTGAGTGGGCGGATATAATTGCACCTATTAGTCCCGAAGTATATTTTGAAATTAATATAAAATTATTGAAAAATAATTCCAGACATATAAAAATTGTTAAAAAAGAAAACTAAATATTATGGGTAATTCTGAGGGAATATTTTCATCTGTTTTTTCCAAAGAACATTTATTGGTCAAAGAAAGTCCATTGAAAATAAAAAAAGGAAAGAAGAAATTAATTATTGGAATACCAAAGGAAATTCAATATCAAGAAAACAGAATTGCTTTAATTCCAAATTCTGTTCACAATTTAATACTACACGGACATGAAGTAATTATAGAATCAGGTGCAGGAGAAAAATCTTTTTACTCCGATAATGATTTTAGCGAAGCTGGAGCAGAGATAACATTGAGTAAAAAAAGAGTTTTTGAATCAGATATTATATTAAAAATTTGTCCTCCTACTATGGAAGAATTGGATATGTTTACTTCAGGACAAGTTTTGATTTCTCCATTACAATTACCAACCACATCAAAAGAATATCTTAATAAATTACTCAAAAAAAGAGTGATTGCCATTGCAATGGAATATATGCAAGCAGAAGATAGTTCTTTTCCTATAGTAAAAATAATGGGTGAAATAACAGGAACGGTAGCAGTATTGACAGCTGCAGAGTATTTATCAGACCCTAAATTAGGAAAACGCGTATTACTTGGGGGTATTTCCGGCGTTCCACCGGCTAAAGTCGTAATCTTAGGTGCAGGTAATGTTGGAGAATATGCTACTAAAACCGCATTATCTCTTGGAGCATCAGTAAGAATATTCGATGATGATATCTATAAACTTATGCAATTAAAATCACGTATAGGAAGACATCTACACACCTCTACATTTGACCCTGTATATTTACAATATCAATTATTAAGCGCAGATGTACTTATCACAGCTTTACATTCAGATACAGGTAGAGTTCCTGTTGTCGTAACGGAAGATATGGTTATAAAAATGAAAAAAGGTTCGGTAATTATCGATATAAGTATAGATCAGGGAGGAAGTGTTGAAACATCAAAAATAACTACTCACGAAAATCCCATTTTTGTAAAGCACGATGTAATACATTATTGCGTTCCCAATATTCCTTCAAAAGTTTCAAGAACCGCATCAAATGCAATAAGCAATATTCTTACACCACTATTATTAAAAACCGGTGCAATGAATTCATTTGAATCATTATTTTATGATAATATAGGACTTATGAATGGTGTTTATACCTACAAAGGAAATCTTACAAATGAATTTTTAGCTAATCATTTCAATATAAAATACACCTCATTAGACCTACTATTAACAGCAGGATTATAAAAAACTAGCGCTCTGCGCAAGAAATAAGTGTGCATATTAGACGCAGTAATTTTTTATTTAGACAAGGCGAAGGTTCTCGTGAATAGCCGTAGCTATTTGCGAGGTTCTTCAACGAAGTATAAATAAAAAAGAACAA
>JALVEE010000047.1 GCA_027008645.1 Saprospiraceae bacterium | reverse complement strand
TTTTTTGTACAAAAACAATGATTTGATATCTACATTAACTAATCTCGATTTGATTCCCGCTCCGATTTTTTCACAATCAGACAATACATTTTCAATAGAAGTAGATTTGGGAATCACTTCAATAAATATCATTTTTTCATGAGGAAAGATCGAATCTATTTGCTTCAATTTTTGAATATATCCTTTCGATTCAATGCCAATACTCTTAAATCTGCCATCGATTTTTGGTGCATCGATATTCAAAATGACAATTAATTCAAAAATAACAACGACCAGAAACAGAATTCTGTAATTGCTGATTATATATTTTATAATATTTTTCAAAAAACTGTTATTCTATTGATTTAATAAAAATCTAAAGCCATCAAATAAATGCGGTAATTTATTATTCAAATTCTCATCCTTTTCATTTGCCAATTCCCAATATGGTGTTTCCGGATATTTATGATGTTCATAATGCAAACCATTATTCACAAAAATGTAATTGTAAAAAGCATTGTAATAAGAATTACCGATATCAATACCTTGTTTAATGGGCAAATGTTGACCGTAATTGTGAAATGAGATAAACATCCATCCGAAATAAATCAAAGCGAAATACATCAATAACAACTTCCAACTATATATTCCTATAAGTATTTCAAACAGAATTATTACCAGCAATTCATATTTAGTTTTTTTACGAAGTTCTTCTGAAAAATACTTTTCGTTTATACCGGATTGCATCATTTCCCTTGGTTTTCTACTAGCTTTGAACCAAAATAAACCATAAGTAAAAATATTTTTGTTTTGAATATTTCCATCATTTCTAGTGATAGTACTGGTAAAATCACCTATTTCATTATTGTAAACATGGTGATTTATATGCAATAAATAATAAAAATGAAATGGTAATCCTGTTAATATCGAATATAAAAAATCGATAAATCTGTCCAAAGCTTTAGTTTTTGTTTTGAAGTGTACATGATAATGATATGTGATATGCAGTGAAAAGGATAATGCTAATGCCGAAACAATCACCAAAATAAGTGCTAAATACGGATTTTTATCTAACATAAAATACCCTCTCAGGAATAAAATTATTTCCAATAGTGGAAACAAAGCCATAAAGAAAAATGATTTATTCATAATCAAGTTTTTTTAAAAAATTAATAAACATCAACTCCTAAATATTCAAAAAACTCCTTTTCTTCTCCTTTTATCAATTCATATGGAGTCACAATTCCTTTGAATTTGATGCTACTTTTTAATATTGTCCTTACAAGATAGCTTATTATTTTTGCAGTTATCATATACATATCCTTCCCTGATAGCCTCATTTGTTTATTGGTATCGTTATCATATTTGACATCCACTATTAAATCAAAATATTGATTCTCGCGCTGCATTTCAGTTGGACCTTTGCTTTTTCTTTTAATAAATCTGCGTATTACATCAGCCATTTCACTTTTATTTCCTATAGCATTTTTTGAAACTGATGCAGATAGTTTGTCCACGAGCAAAAAAGAAGCAATATTTTTAATCCCAAACTTATATGCTAGCAAAGGTATTTCGGGCATTGGATAATGAATCGGATAATATTGGCTACCATTAACCTCAAAACTGCTGCCTATATCATTCGCTATATTATTTGTTTTAATTTTTTCTCCGTTTTTAATTATAAAAGTTTCGATAAACCTTGATAATTTCATCGTAAATCTTGTCCCCGGAGAGGGTTTTGACTGTTCAAATCTATAATAGCTATTTACACTTTCGACACCTCTACTATTTTGCATCAATAGGTTTACCATCACCTCAACCAAGGCAGATTCAAAAGCAGCACTATGAACCAGCACAGCTCCATTTGACTTAGAAGTTTCTGCAAATTTCTCAATTGAATTATCCACAAATAGCTCTTCACCACTAATATCAAAATAGATTTTTGATTGCTTCACAACAGCTTCCAAAAGAAGATTGGCATATATATAAAATGGTCCCACGCAATTGATAATAATGTCAGAATTCAATATCTCATCTACTCCTTTTTTATCCATCACATCAGCAATTACGATATTATCAATTGACTTATATTTTTCTTTAAGCAATAACAAACCGGTCATATCCCTGCCTGTAATATCAAAATGAATATTCTCCTTATCAAGCTGCTTACACACCAATTTCCCGGTATATCCCGTTGCTCCTACTACTATTATTTTCATATTAATCAAATTTCAAGATAATATTATCCGGAGGGGGAATTATTCTCCCGTTTGGAATTATCCTACCTGCGGCTATTATACTTCCACCTCCTATTTTTGAATCATGTCCGTAAGCAATACCAAGTAAAGGCTGTTTTGAATCTATGACGCCAATATCAGTTGGGATTTTTATAGTCTTTTGGTCAAGCCTTATATCCGCATTTATCACAGCAAAACACGCACTATTTTTACCCCAAATAGAAAATTGGTACGGACCGTGAATCATAAAGACTTCTTCATAAGTCATACAATTCAATATATAATTACTATTGGAAATATAAGTCCTATCTCCAAGGATAGAGTTAATAACTGATACATTTTCGCTTACTGAACAGTTTTTTCCTATAGTTGATAACCTTACAATTGAATTTGCCCCTATTGTACTATTATCACCGATGATTGAACCTTCGATAATAGCACTTGGGTGAATTTTGACATTTTTTCCTATCTTGTTTAATCTCTTCAAGGCTCTAAAAGCCCATTTACTCCCGTGCCCACTCCTCCATTTTGCAGGAATAAATTTTTGCAATCTTATAGTCCTGTTTAAGTTTATAGCTAAATTGACCTGCAACTGGTGAAAGGGGGAAATAATATGAGAAGCGAAAGTATCACATTGATCCATATGAAATCTTCTTCCTCTTACAATTTGCTCAGGTAATTCCACAAAATTCACATAAATCTTTTGTTCAATTAGAACATTCTTGATATCAGATTCCCAATCATAAACATATACCAAATCAAACTCGATATACTCTGTTTCTTTATTAGAATGGGGAAGAATAAACCTATCATTGAAAGTGTTTTTTCTCAAACAAAATTTCATTGAAACATTTGAATCTTGAGCAGTAAATATAGCTTGTTTCAGGAATTGTAAAGTAAAAAACAAATTTTCATCAAAATAAAAAGATCCTGTTTCCATACTGTTCAAATCTTCTTCACCAATATCAATTATCTCACAATTCAATGATTTGATAACAAAATCCTGATGATCTCTAAGCGTAGTATCCCCTACCCTAATATCAGCGATATTATCACCAAAGGAAAAAAGTTTTTTATCTCTTACGATTCGATAAAACTTAAATACATTATTCTTTAGCTTCATCCAATTTCAATTTTATTATTTTACAAAGTGAATGAACATTAATCAATTTTATCAATTCCTCTATAGTCATTCCCTCATGAACTTTTGACAAATCTATTTCCGGCATTTCTTTCAATATTGATTTTACTCCATTTTCTGTAATCTTACCATCAATTTCATAAGGCATTTCGTTTTCAGCCTCTTTTGTCCTTTGTTCTAAATCACTAACTTTAATCGAAATGTCATATTTAGTCTCTATCTCAAACAAAATATCAACCATATCAATCGAATCAATTTCCAGTTTATCAAACAAAGTATCTTCCATTTTGATACTATCCGCTTCAATCCCGCAAGATTCATCAATGATTTCTGCTACATCTTTAAAAATTTCATTTATTTCCATATTCATTATTTTTATAAAAAAATTCCTCCGTCAACATTAAGTACATGTCCGGTAATAAACCCTGCAGTATCATCCGAAGCCAAAAAAAGGACTGCTTTCGAAACATCTATAGGAGTTCCATACTTTCTCAAAGCCGTAAATTCTTTAATATTATTTTTCCCTCTTGCTATCAAATCTTGACTCATATCAGTATCTATTACCCCGGGGCTTACACTATTTACCCTAATCCCCTTTTTTCCCACTTCTTGAGCTATTATTTTTGTAAACCTTTCCAATCCGGCTTTAGCTGAACCATAAACTGACACTCCTCTACCGAATTTAGTCGCTGTAGCTGAAGAAATATTGACTATATTTCCACCCTTGTTTATGAACATCGACCTAAGCACTTCTTTCATCACAATCATTGGAGCTAAGTAATTAATATTGATTTGATCATCAATTTGATTGTCTTCAAGCATTAAAAATGGCATCTCAACCGCATATCCCGCACAATTCACAAGAACATCTATTTTATTATGCTCTTTAAGTATTCTATTTATGGCAGATTTGATATCGTCTCGCTTTGTCAAATCAGCCTTATAAGGAAAAACAGAATCAAGATTAGCTCCATTTTCTTTTAACCAATTCAGAAATTTTTCCTTCTTACAATCATTTCTATAAAGCGGTATTACCAAAGCACCTTCCAAGATAAAATCAAGACATATTTGCCTGCCTATCTCTCCTGTTGCACCTGTTACAAGTACATATTTATGATTAAAATTCAAGTACATTATTCAATATTTTTTAAAATAAAAACTGTATTTACTCCTCCAAAAGCAAAATTATTACTCAAGGCATATTTGATTTTCTTTCTACTATTCTCTCTAACTAAGTTAAACGAATCGTCTATTGGATTGACAAGATTCATATTCGACGGAATAAAGTCATTTTTCATTCCTGTCAGCAGTACTGCAAGTTCCTGAATACCGGCAGCAGCGATAGCGTGTCCATGCCTGTCTTTTGTAGAAGAAATAGGTACTTCTTTTCCATAATCTCCAAAAACTCTATTTATAACTGCCAATTCCACACCGTCATTTTGCTTGGTTCCTGTACCATGAGCATTAATATAGTCTATTTCCCCGGGTAAAACTTTCCCATTTTTCAGAGCAGTAGAAATAGCTACTTCCATAGAATCCCCACTAGGATCAGGAGCTGTTATTTTATAACCATCCAATGTATTTCCAATAGAAACAATCTCCGCTAAGGGTTTTATTTTACTTTTTTTAATGAATGTTTCTGAAGCTAGTATTGCTATTCCTGCGCTTTCTCCCGCCAAAGTCCCTTTCCTACCGATATCAAATGGCTTACAAGTTTTTTCATCATGTGGACCGGATTCAGGTATTACCCCCAATTTACCAAAGGATATCAATGCCATAGTATTTATTATCGAATCTGTTCCTCCTGCAAAAACGATATCTGCCTTCCCATTACGGATACTGTCAAAAGCAATAGAAATAGCTTGAGTTGACGATGTACATGCTGATAATGTCGATTTTTGAAAAGCCCTCAAATCAAACATTTCCGATATATATATAGCATGAATATCATAAGGGTTCATCAATCCCATATTCTCAATTCTAGAACTTAAATTCATGATCAAATCATTGAATTGATAAGTAGTATCTTTTACTGTAGATGTAATTTCTTTTTCAAATTGTTCAAACATAATCACATCAGAGCCAACTCCCATCACCACCCCCCTTCTATTGGGATTACAATCCCCAATAATATTTTTAAATCTTGATTCAACCAGATTTGCAAGAGCTATTGTTAATTCAAATTTCCTATCGGATATGCATACATCTTTTATAAATTGTTCTTCATTTCTATATAAAAATTTTAAATCTTTCTTTATTTCAGCAGCGATTTTAAAGGGTATTCCATCGGTTTCGAAATTGGAAACTTTCGATTCTCCTTTAACGTTATTATAAAGATTTTCACGCAAATCGTCCCTATTTAATCCAATTGGACTTAAGACATCGTAATCTATAATATAAACTCTTTCTTTCATCTGATTACCTTTTCGATTCTAATATGAGATTCTCTTCCATAAACATCTCTATTCAATATATCTACTGTTTTGTTTCGACCGGATTTAATCAAGTTATACCCATGAGCGATCCCCATAAAAAGAGAAGCTGAACCCAAATTCCCATACTCCCTTTCCCAAGAAAAAAAATCATTGCAAATACTCTTTACCTCCTTTTCATTTTGAACAAAATCATCTTGTATAAATCCCCCGCTATACACTATAAATTCAGGTGATTTGTCTCTAAAAAAATCCCCCCACATCCTATTTTTTCTCAATCCCTTAATTGAAAGTTTAATGAAGTTATGATCAATCTTTGTGATTTTCACATCTCCACTGTCTCCAAGTACTAAAAAAGATGAACAAGCGCTTTCTTTCCACCCATCTGTATTTTTATAAAAATTTTGATAAGTTAAAAAAGAATAAATCCCTGAGCAATTTGACCCTCCTACTAAAGCTTTTTCTGTTTGATTATTCTCAATCTGTAAAAATGCTTCTTCGAGTGCATCAAAACCTGAATGAGAAGTACTTCCGAAAGTAGTATTGTTACCTTTGATTCCTGTGTATTGAGAGATAAAACTCATTGTAGCATTTGTCAATGTCTCCAAAGCCAATAAAGGAGGAACATTTTTATATATAGTAGCGAGTTTTTGTTCTACCGTTCCAAATTCTTTAATCCTGTTTAGAACACTAAAAGCTCTCTTCATATTTTTATTGCTCTCTTCAATAAAAATACTATTTGCAACGAAAAGTGACATATCCAATTTATCTTCTTCAGTTAATTCCAGTTTTTCCAAAAGGTTTGATATACTAATAATTGAAGCTATGACATCAGTACGCATTATCTTTTCATCACTCCTTGCAGGATAATACTTATTTTTTTTATCAACATCTAACCCACCTACAATTATTTTTTGTTTGTTAGGTGAGAATAATAAAATCTCTTCGAATCTTTTTGGCAATTGGTAATTTACAGCTGATATAAAAACATCTTTTTTTTTCATATTTCCACTATTTAATTATAGTATTTGCCATAATTATATCGACATACTCTTCCCTTCTTTTCATAAATTTTGTATATGGTATATCCTTTTCCGTTACTATTGAGAAAGACAATGTACTCTCAACCATTTTAACCCCGCCAACCTCAATTTCAGCCTTTCCATTTGCTCGATTTACATCCATCGAAATCAGTTCGGCTTTAACCACACATTGATCTCCCGGTACAACTAGCCCTCTAAACTTTGCTTTTTGTATTATGCTTAAAATAGGATAAACTTTGTGCTTACTTCCATATGTCTCGTAGTAACTCTTTTCTATAAGTAAGCCCAATAATTGAGCCATTGATTCCGTCAAAAGAACTCCCGGAACAATCGGATAACCCGGAAAATGATCTAAAAATATCTCATTATCCAAACTCCAGGATTTTATACCTTTTATATCATTGCCTACACTAAGCTCTACCACTCTGTCAATTAAAAAAAATCTCATATTATTCAGTTTATCATATCAAATAATTCAAATTATTTGGCCAAAACTATTTCAAACCAAATACAGTTTTTACCATGCCAAAAACCAGTTTAAAATATAATCCACTTCACAAATATAATACAAGAGTTCATATGATTTTATAAAATATCGAGAATAACATATATAAAATTATATAATATGGAGAATTGCCTCGATGTCGAAAGCAAAAAATATTTAAGAAATATATTTATTTAGAAAGTCTCTTGATTGAAGATTGTCACTTTTTTCTAAAGATGTTAGTAAAAGATATGCTTAGTTTTTAAATTGCTAAGACTAAATCCAAATATTATTATTACTAACTGAGTATCTAACAATAATATTTATGAAAAATATTTAATATATCAACAACAAATACAAACTCTCCTCAAAATAAATATTTATACATTTTATAAATAAAGAATATTATTCCATTGTATCGTCTTTAGCATAAACTCAGCCAAATCTTATTGTTTTATTTTCTCAAAATAAACATATACTTTTGTGACAAAATTAAAAATAGGTTTAATATGAATTTATCAGTGAACTATCTTGGACTAAAGTTGAAGTCTCCAATAATTGCAGGAAGTTCTTCTCTGACAATGAATTTGAATAACATCAAAAAAATTGAGAAAGCCGGAGCTGGAGCTATTATCCTTAGATCATTATTTGAAGAAGAAATCACATTGGAATATAATCATCTGGTCAAAGCCGGGGTAGAAAGTGAAGCTCATTTGGATTATTATGATGTGAAAATCAAAAATGATAATATAAAAAAATATCTTGAGTATATCCAAGATGCCAAAGCAGCTATAGACATTCCTGTCATAGCCAGTATTAACTGTACTAGTTCACACGAATGGACCTACTTCGCTAAAAAGCTTGAAGAAGCAGGTGCTGATGCCATTGAACTTAATATGTTTATTATGCCTTCTGATTTTGATAAAACTTGTACTGAAGTACAAAATATCTATATGGATATAATTGATAAGGTCAAAACCAACACAAAACTTCCCATATCAGTAAAATTGAGTTACTACTTTGCAGATTTGGCTAGATTTGTAAAGGAGATTTCCTCAAAAGTAGATGGAGTTGTTTTATTCAATAGATTTTTTCACCCTGATTTTGATATAGAAAACTTCAAAATCACGTCTACAAATGTATTGAGTAGGACAACAGATATAGCTATTTCCCTAAGATGGATTTCTATTCTATCCGGAAAAGTCAATAGCAGTTTGATCGCTTCAACAGGTGTACACGACGGACAATCTGTGATTAAGGAAATTTTAGCCGGAGCCGATGCTACACAGGTTGTTTCTGCATTGTACAAGCACGGGATAGAATATATTGAAGATATGACTACTGAGTTAAAGGATTGGATGCAAAGACACGATTTTGATTCTCTTGATGATTTTAGAGGAAAAATGAGTCAGAAGAATATAGAAAATCCTGCTGTAGTGGAAAGAGTACAGTTTATGAACTATTTTGAATCAAAAAAATATGATTTCGAATAATAATAGCATTATTTCAAATTCATATAAAAGACAATAAACAATGAAGAGTGATTATTTTAAAAAATTAAGTTTCGGGACAAAAATGTCAAGATTCTTTATGAATTGGATATTTTTAATGATGGTTTGGTTAGGTTTTACCAATTCATTTGCTCCACAAGAACTATTAGTCGGGGTGTTTTTGACTGCATTGATTTCATTTTTGGGAATCAGACTTTTTACTTGTTGTGATTTATCATTATTGCACCCTGTACGACTCTTCAATATTTTGAAATTTATTGTAGTGTTTTTAATCGCATTAATAAAATCCAACTTGGATGTTGCGAGAAGGGTTTTGTCCCCCTCACTACCAATAAATCCCGGAATAGTCAAATTCAAAACAAAGTTAACTAAGAATTTTGCCAAAATGGTTTTGGCTAACAGTATCACTTTAACACCGGGAACGCTAACCATTGATATTGTGGACGACACATTTTATATACATTGGATTGATACATTGACTACAAATCCTGAAGAAGCATTTAAAGAGATTGCAGAACAATTTGAAGAAATACTTTTAAAAATATTTTAAAATGAATTATATAATATATTTTTCCTTAACAGTAATGATTTTGGCTTTGATTCTCTCCGCCATTCGTTTTTACAAGGGGCCGTCTGCCGGAGATAGAACATTGGCATTGGATACTATGACTACTATTGGAGTTTCCGGAATCGTACTTCTCTCTTATATGTACAACAGATATATATATTTAGATGTAGCATTGGTGTATGGAGTACTTGGTTTTATCGGAGTTATTGTTATTGCAAGATATTTAGAAAAAGCATTATGAGCATACTTGAAATTTTAGGTGGAATATTATTAGTTATAGGAAGTATTTTTCTATTTCTAGGTTCATTGGGGATATACAGAATGCCCGATGTATTTAACAGATTACAAGCAGGAACAAAGGCTTCAACACTTGGAGCCATGGCAACTATTTTGGGCGTAGGATTATTGGCACCGGGATGGATACTTAAGATAATAATCATCATTCTTTTTATCGGATACTCAAATCCTATCAGTTCACACGCATTAGCCAGGGCGATGCATAAGCGAAAAGCCTTTATGTACTTCAAGGGGGAAGAAATCGATGCTTATAAAGAAATTGAAGAAAAAGATAATACTGAAAAATGATATATATAATTTTAACATTGACCTTATTATTGCTAATGATTGCTTCAGCAGTCTATGCAATATGGCAAAAAGACCTTTTATATGCCGTAATAGCATCTGGAATATTGAGTCTGTTTTTGTCAATAGTTTTTTTAATACTCCAAGCGCCTGATGTCGCATTGACTGAAGCTGCCATTGGAGTTGCTCTAACAACTATAATTTTTATTATCGCCATTAGAAATACTGTCAGGTTTGAAGATGAGCACGATAAGAAAAAAGTAAAAACTACTACAAAATGAAGAAAGTAATAGTATTAATATCACTTGGAATACTGGGATTTTATCTAATAGATATCTTCTTGGGAATTGGATTTGGAGTTCAGCATTTTACCGCTGGAGTGAAAGACTTGTATCTATCCAATAGTAAAGATACATTGAAGGTATCAAATGTGGTCACAGCTATTGTTGTAAATTTTAGAGGTTTTGACACATTGGGCGAAGTAACTGTATTGTTCTTAGCTTCTACCGCCTTGGGTGGAATATTATACAAAAAGAGACACCACGTTGGAGAAAGATCAGTGCTTTTCCCCGCAAGCCGAGTGGTTATGTCCGGAGCAAAACTATTATTTCCGTCTATCGTATTACTCGGAGCCTATGTATTTATTCACGGTCATTTATCACCAGGAGGAGGTTTTCAAGGAGGAACAATCATAGCTACAGGTTTTCTATTGATGCTTTTGACATATAGAAACTATTCTGTGAGCCACAATAGACTTGTATATTTCGAATCACTGGCAGGAATATTATTTGTCAGTATAGGATTAGTAGGATATTTTTCCAAGGGAAGTTTTCTTGAAAATGTTCTTCCTGTAGGAAATATGAATGAATTGTTCAGCGGAGGAGTAATAGGTATCATATACATCGCTGTTGGTTTCAAAGTAGCAGCTGAATTGACAGGAATTATTTACACGGTATTACACGAAAAAGACTAAAGAATGGAAAAATATTTAAACATATTGAATATTGCTATATACGGTTCGGCAGTGCTTTTGATGCTGATTGGCTTATATGGTGCATTGACAAAAAAATCCCTTATAAAGATTGTATTGGGACTTTCGATATTAGATTCCGGAGTTCATTTGTTGATGATTGCTATCGGATACTTAAAAGACGGTACTGCACCAATATTTTCTCCGGGAAATGAAGACAAAATGAATATTATGGTTGACCCTATACCACAAGCACTTGTTTTGACAGCTATTGTAATCGGTTTTGGGGTTACAGCGGTAGCTTTATCTCTTGTGATTAGACTATACAGACATCATAATACATTAAGAATTGACGAAATAAAGAAATTAAAATGGTAGGATCACCGGTATTATTTGTAGCGATTCCTTTATTGGCGGCCTTTATAATCCCGCTTACAGGAATGATGTGGAAAAATTCGGTTCGTGTTATACCCGGATTAGTCCTTGCGTTTATGTTTTTCTTATCTATATCTTTGATGGGATACGTAAATGAACACGGAACAATTGTAGAAGTACTTGCCGGATGGAAACCTCCTATCGGCATAAATCTTGTTTTTAGCCCATTTACAGGATTCTTGACTACTTTGATGACTTTTCTTGGATTTATTGTCTGGCTATACAGCTATAAATTCAAAAGAAATGTAGATTTTGAACCCTCAATGAAGTATTTTATGCTTTTGATGTTGTTGGTAACCGGCTCTGTGGGTATTGTATTGACAGGTGATATTTTCAATATGTTTGTTTTCATAGAAATAGTGAGCATATCAGGATATGGGCTTACTTCTTTTTATACAAGGAGGGATAGTGCTGAAGCTGCTTTCAAATTTCTTTTTATGGGGGCAATAGCTTCTACTTTCCTTTTAATCGCTATAATGATTATCTATTCTCAACTCGGAACTCTTAATATTGCAGATATAGCCGAAAAGATGCCGATGATGGATCATAAATTGAAAGTACTTTCCCTTGTGTTTTTCATTTTGGCAATAGGAGTCGAAGCGGAAATATTTCCTCTCAACGGATGGGCTCCCGATGTATATACGGAAGCTCCAGGACCAATCGGTGCTGCATTTGCAGGAATAGTAGTCAAAGCAGCTATATATGCAAGCGTTCGATTGGTATATACAATGTACGATTTTTCAGGAGCATTTGATTTATTTATCATAATCGGGCTTATCACCTTTATAATGGCGGAAACAACTGCCCTAAGACAAGACAGACTCAAAAGGATGTTGGCATATTCGAGTATCGGCCAAATGGGATTGGTGATGATTGCTTTTGGTATCGGCACAAAAGAAGGTGTATATGCTGCATTGTTTTTGATGTTCAACCACGCTATCATAAAATCATTACTATTTTTCTCAGGTAGTTATTTGGTATTTAATAAAAAGAACAAATATATCAAACACGTAAATGGTATGGGCAAATACCTACCGATTACATCTGTATTATTTACCATTGGTGCTTTTGCAATAATAGGACTCCCCCCCTTTGCGGGCTTTTGGAGCAAATTGGCAATATTGACGGCAGCAGCTGACAATAAAATGGTTGTTTTGATTGCAGTTATACTCATAATAAGCATTCTTGAAGCAGTATATTATCTAAGAGTAGTCAATAGAATCTATTTCTATGATAAAAAAGAAAAAACAGAGCCAAAAAAGCCCTCTCTAAATGCGTTGGTAGCAATGATAAGTTTGGGAGTAATAGTATTGGTAATTGGATTTTACCCTGATTTGATTTCCGGCATTTTAGATAGAGCAGCGGCAGACTTGTTGGATAAAGGAAATTATATTAAGGACGTATTGACTTTAAACAAATAACTATGGATATAATAATATTAATACTGATTGTATTTTTTGCCGGAGCTGTTTTGACTGCATTTTCCGAAAAAATATCAACCTTAGTTCAAGATATACTATTTTTGGGAACATTGATAGTCCCTGCAATTCTTTTCTTCACAGGAGTTGAAATGAATACAGACACTATTATTTCTTTCAATAAAGTCCCCTTGAATCTTGGGATGACACCATTAAGCTATTATTTTGCTTTGATAGTAATGGGATTAGCAGTATTGACTGGGGTATATACCGTAGGTCAAATGAAGGGTAAAAAGAGAAAAGGATATTTCTATCTGAACTATATACTCAGTATAGGAGCGATGTTTGGAATATTGATGAGCAAAGACCTTGTATCATTCTTTATATTTTGGGAAATAATGACTTGGGCTTCTTATCTGATAGTCATTTATAATGGTAAAAATGTACAAAAAATAGGTATCAAATATTTTGTAATGAGTGCAATTGGTGCCTATGCTATGCTTATGGCAATAGTACTTACTCATTCATTAACCGGATCTTTTCTTATTTCAGATTTGATTTCAGGTTTTGGTAGTTGGGATCACGGTATGCAAATACTTATTCCTGTATTATTGCTAGTAGGTTTTGGAGTAAAAGCAGCAATAATGCCATTGCATATATGGGCACCTGATGCATATAGCAATTCTCCGATGTCATATACTGCAATTTTCTCAGGTGCATTATCAAAAATGGGAGTTTACGGAATGGTAATCGTATTTTTAGCATTACTTACAAAAGTTCCCGAAGGTGCATTGATAAGAGATATCGTAGCTTGGATGGCGGCTATAACTGCTGCGATATCCACATTATATGCTATCAAGCAAGATGACGCTAAGAGATTACTGGCTTTTTCATCTATCGGACAATTAGGATATATAGTAATTGGAGTTGCTATTGGCACACCGATGGCTATGCTTGCAGGACTTTTCTTGGCTTTTATGCACGGAGTATTCAAATCTACGCTTTTTATGGTAGTTGGTGCAGTTGAAAAACAAACAGGCACAACAGACTTTACAGAAATCACAGGATTGATTAGAAAAATGCCTTGGACATTTCTTGCTGCTTTAATATCGATTATTGCTTTGGCAGGGATTCCTCCATTAGGTGGTTTTGTCGGTAAGTGGATGCTTTACGAATCATTAATTCAAAGCGACCATTTTATGTTAGTTACTTTGGTTTTCTTTTCAAGTACAGCTGCTTTTTTGTACTGCTATAAAATACTTTTTGGGTTTTTCCTCGGTCAAGAAGAAAAGGAATGGTCTCACGTAAAAGAAGCTCCTGCATTAATGGTCGTTCCAATGATAATTCTATCAATTATTTCAGTAGTACTTGGTACTTTTCCTCAATTGATAATGAAACCAATTAATGCAGCTATGACATTTTATGGTATGCCGGACACTTATGGGGTTTTGTGGAAAGAATCAATGCTATTTAATAAATGGGGCAGTGATATAGCCCTAACTCCGATTATGTACGGTATAATGGCAATTTTTATTGTTGTTGCAATATTCTTGTTCTTTAGAAACAGGAGTAGAACGAGATATGTGACTACAAAAGACATTAGCACATCGGGGGAAATACCAAAAGAACACGAAAATTTAACATTCACCAGAGGATTTTTCCAACCGTTTCTACGTGCAGTTGAACCGGTAATGAGAAAGCAGATAGACAAATATATGTTAAGCTTTGCTCAAGGGATTGAAGATTTATTTGAATTTACCAGAAGGATTTACAACGGTAACGGTCAATCATATGCGATTTACGCAATGATATTTTTAATTATTTTATTGGTATTAGGTAAAAATTTATTCGGTTAAATAGAATATAAATGGAAGGTATATTATTACATATTTTGGGTGCAATAGCAACATTTCTACTAGCTTTTTTTGTAGGAATGACCTATGGTGGAATCAGACGTAAGGTAATAGCGCGAGTACAAAACAGATACGGTCCTCCAATCTATCAAAACTTTATTGATGCATTCAAGCTTTTTTCAAAAACCACTGCAGTACATCACGGGGCAATGCATCTGTTAGGGCCTGCATTTTTAATAGTTTCTGCCGTAATGGCTTTGATGGTAGTCCCTGTATTAAGAGACAATCTATGGTTTACAAATCTAAATTTTCACGGAGATTTGATTTTTTTGATATACATTATGGTATTCGGTCCGTTAGGAATGGCTCTAGGAGCTGGTCAAACAGGTAACCCAAACTCTGCCATTGGTGTCACAAGAGGATTGAGTCAAATGGTAGGTTTTGAAATACCTTGGGTAATGGCATTGGTAGCGATTATGATAAAGTATAACACAACATCAATTGTAGATCTTATGAATATTCAAAATGAGGTCGGTCAGTGGTTGATTTTTCAGAATCCATTTGCATTCATAGCAGCAATACTGGCATCTTTGGGAATGTTCAGGTATGCACCCTTTAATATAGTAGGTGCTCCTACGGAATTAGCATCTGGGCCTGCATCAGAAAACGGAGGCAAGTTTTTGTTTACTATGATGTCAGCAGGTTCAGTCTTTGCATTTGTGAAGCTAACATTATTTGTAGATATATTTTTGGGTGGAGCAAGCAATTTGATAGTATTAGTTATAAAGACTTTTTTGCTTTATATGATTCCTGTGCTTTATGGAGTAGTTAATCCAAGATACAGAACAGAACAAGCAGTAACATATTTTTGGGGCTGGCCACTACTGTTTGGATTTTTGGCAATCATTTATTCAGTTTATTTTTAAAAAACAGCTAAGATGGATTACGGTATATATCAAGATAAATTGACAAGAATAGTCACGGACATAGCTAGAAGTCACTCTTTGTGGATCCTAGCATACGGAACAGGGTGTGGTGCCATTGAAGTACCTGCAACTATGACTTCCCGTTATGATGCAGAACGACTTGGAGTAAGAGGAGCAGCAACTCCAAGACAAGCTGATGTATTAATGATAACAGGGTATCTAACAGTAAAAACGCTAAAAAGAGTGATTAGAGTATATGAACAAATGCAAGACCCTAAATATATCATTGGATTTGGTTCCTGTGCTATCAACGGCGGTATGTACTGGGATTCTTATAATACAATAAAACAATTGGATTTGTATTTACCGGTAGATGTATATATCAGCGGTTGTATGCCAAGACCGGAAGCTGTATTGGAGGGATTTGCAAAATTGCAAGAGCAAATAAGAGCAGGAGAAGCGCGAGGAGCAACAAAATATAAAGAGAATTTGGATTATTATAGAGGTAATCAAAAGAAGATTATTAAGAATTGGGATTTTCCGGATTATAACTGGTAGGGTTGCGAGGGATTGCGATGGGTTGCGAAGAGGATTGCGAAGAGGATTGCGATGGGTTGCGAAGAGGATTGCGAGGGATTGCGAAGAGGATTGCGAGGGTTGCGAGGGATTGTGAGGGTTGCGAGGGTTGCGAGGGTTGCGATGGGTTGCGATGGTTGCGAGGGATTGCGAAGAGGATTGCGAGGGTTGCGATTGCGATGGTTGCGAGGAGGATTG
>JALVEE010000046.1 GCA_027008645.1 Saprospiraceae bacterium | reverse complement strand
ATGTAGAGGCACAAGATACCGGATTCTATCAAATACTGTATTAGTATGAAAACATATATTTACATATTTGGCTTTGTATTATTTCTTTTTTCGTGTGATAAGAAACCTGATACTTTTGTCACAGGGACTGTAGTAGAATATGGTACTCATACTCCGATTCCAAATGCAAGATTATCTTTTATTGCCGGCAAAAGCAATGGATTATTTGAACCACATGATGAATGGTTTTTGGATACCGTTCGTACTGATGCTAATGGCAAATTTGAATTTGGTACAGACGAAGAGGCGAGTTATTTCAATATAACAAGTGCCAAAAAAGATGGTTTCTACCCAATGCATGACCCAGAGTTTTTTTATCCGGGCGATGAAAAAAACTTTGTGATAGTTCTTGATCCTTATGCATGGTTAGAGATAGAGGCTATTGATGTGGATAGTATTGAGGGAGGAAGTTTATTGTTCCATGGAGCAACATATATTAAAAAATATGAGCCTTTACAAGATTATTTTAAAACTATTGAAAATATTGCTGGAAATCGATATATGTATATATATATAAAAACTATCAATTATCCACCAATTTTCATAGACTCCATCTATGTAGAGGCACAAGATACCGGATTCTATCAAATACTGTATTAGTATGAAAACATATATTTACATATTTGGCTTTGTATTATTTCTTTTTTCATGTGAGAAGAAACCTGATACTTATGTTACAGGGACTGTAGTAGAATATGGTACTCATACTCCGATTCCAAATGCAAGATTATCTTTTATAGCCGGCAAAAGCAATGGATTATTTGAACCGCATGATGAATGGTTTTTGGATACCGTTCGCACTGATGCTAATGGCAAATTTGAATTTGGTACAGACGAAGAGGCTAGTTATTTCAACATAACAAATGCCAAAAAAGACGGGTTTTATCCTATGCATGACCCAGAGTTTTTTTATCCCGGTGATGAAAAAAACTTTGAGATAGTTCTTGATCCTTATGCATGGCTTGAGATAGAGGCTATTGATGTTGATAGTATTGAGGGAGGAAGTTTATCATTCCATGGAACATATCTTAAACAATATACAATACTTGAAAATTATTTTGTAACATTAGATAGAATTGCTGGGAATCGATATATATATATTTATATAAGAACTATCAATTATCCGCCAAAAATTACTGACTCCATCTATGTAGAGGCACAAGATACCGGGTTTTATCAAATACTGTATTAGAGTTAATTTGGTATAAACGAAAGTTTGTGAGCTTATTTTTTATAGAAACATCATTCGGCTCGGGTGTATTTCATTTTCGGGACGTAATATACATAGATTGGAAGATTTATACAGTATGGTAGTTGTGCTATTTTTGTATTAAATCCAAAATTTCTTTTTTCCTAACCGCTTTTATCGAATCTACATATATGGGAAACTGAGCATTATAAACAGAATCACATATTGTGTCCAATTTGCTCTTTATTTCTTTCTTTTTGAGTCTGTACAAGGAGTCAACTATCTTGATTTCCTTATCAGTTAATACATTTTTCTCTTTAGTACAGGAAGAAAAGGAATAGATACTTAACAATATAAAAACTAAAAAAATATTACTGCTCTTCATTTTCTAAAACTTGCTTTTTAAGTTCAAAATTCTTTCCTAAATATACTTTTCGCACCAATTCATCTTTTGCCAAATCTTCAGCCGAACCACTTCTCAATATAGCTCCCTCAAACATTAAATAAGCTCTATTGGTAATCGAAAGGGTCTCCCGTACATTGTGGTCGGTGATAAGTATTCCTATGTTTTTATCCTTTAGCTTGGACACTATTGATTGAATATCTTCTACAGCTATCGGGTCAATACCAGCAAATGGTTCATCAAGAAGTATAAAATTCGGATTGGAAGCTAGAGCACGGGCTATTTCCGTTCTTCTCCTCTCTCCACCTGACAATGAATCAGCTAAAGTCTTTCTCACTTTTTGCAGCCCAAATTCATCTAGAAGACTTTCCAATTTTTCATTTATTTCGGATTTTGAAATATTCTGAAATTCCAAAATAGCTTTGATATTGTCTTCGACTGAAAGCTTTCTGAAAACTGATGCCTCTTGTGGTAGATACCCCACTCCTTTCCGGGCTCTCTTATACATAGGAAGCTGAGTTATTTCGTCATTATCAATAAAAACTTTTCCTGAATTGGGTTTGATAAATCCTACTACCATATAGAATGTAGTAGTCTTGCCGGCACCATTTGGTCCGAGCAATCCGACGATTTCACCTCTGTTCACTTCTATGGAAACATTGTTTACAACCCTGCGTTTGCCGTAAAACTTAACTAAATTATCACTTCTTAGTTTCATCTTTGTTTTTTGTTTTTAGCTTTATATTCTCTTCTTGACTCCAATTGGCTTTTATTTCATTCAAATTAAATGAATATCGTTTTTCTGCTTTTCGTCTTTTGAAATAATCTCCTCCATCCCATTTCCCATTATTATTAGTATCCACAATGACCTCCAAAGTATATTTTCCCGGTAACAATGCACCATAAGCAATATCAAAATTGCCTTTATTTTTGATTATATCTTTTTGCAATATTTCCTTGCCCTGCTTTAGGCTTACAATATAAACACCGTCTTGCTTTAGACTATCAAAATGACAGGTCAATTGTCCGTAATCCTCTTTTTTATTAGTCGAAATAACCATTTCGACAGTATCATTTTTTACTCCGTAATAAGTTTTCAAAAAGCCCGGCAATATAGATAATTTGTATTTTTTACCCTCATTCCATTTGCCCTTAAAAAGTAATTTGTGACTATCTGAAGAATCTATTTTAAATACCAAACCCACATTGGTGATTATCGTATCAAATTTTTCTTTCTTTGTCGTATCTTTATTTGCTTTAATTTCTTGCTCAATCAGTGTTATTTTGGAAGAATCCCCTGCCGAAACAGCTTGATTGAACATCAAGGGAACAAATTTATCAGGATGAGTTTTTATAGCTTTGGTTTTATTGAGAAGTACAAGAGGAACCGGCTTCTTATATTGTTTTCGTATCTTGAAAGTCATTGTATCGATCCTATTTTCACTTTTCAAAACCAAATTAATACTATCCTGTTTCTCCTTATTATCGTACCAAATCAACAAACTGTCATTTAAAAAAGCCTTATCAAATATATCTACCGATGAGTACAATACTTTCAGGCTATCCGGCTTCCTATTGTATTCGATTTTGATTTTGCCAAATGCCGCAACTGATTTATCCAAAATATTCAAAGGAGGATCAGGAGTAAACATCTCAACAAGCAAATCTTTTTTCAATGAGTCATTTGTAATAAATACCATTGTATCCAAATATCCGATTTGCTCTGTCTCCATATCATACAGATAGTTGGCATTGCCGTCTTTCAAGGCAAAAACCTTGTAAAAACCCTCTTTTATATGTGTTATTTTGAATTTTCCGGCTTTGTTAGTATTAGCAAAATAATAAGGTTTTGATTTGACGACAACAGAATCTTCATCCGTGTCATAAAGCAAAACGGTAACATCTTTCAAAGGTTTGTTATCAAAAGAATTCACAACTTTCCCTTGAATTTCCAAGGAATCAATCTCGTCCCCTGTTGAAAATATAAAAACAAAATTTTCCAGTGGATTGCCTTCTGTAAAATCAGTTATGGACTTTCCGAAATTGATAGTGTAGGTTGTGTTTTGCTTTAATGTATCAGTTTCATCAAAAACCAAATTTATATGTTTACCTCTATATGAAATCTTCGGCTTTTTATCGAGAGGTGGAGATATCAAAATTTGATTTTTATTTTTAAGAGTTATCCACTCATCAAAGTATAAAGCTATTTTTTTAGGATAATAATTAGTTTGATAATTTTGTGTAGATTTTGTCTCAACCAACTTAGGTGGTGTTTTGTCTCTTGGCCCTCCGGATGGAGTTGCGGGTTTAGCACAGGATGACAATATAATACCAAAAATGATGATTATATATAATTTTTCTGTTATTGTCATTTATTTAGTTTGTTATTAAACTTATCAAATATAATGATTTTATCGTGATAATATTATCATTATCCATTCAAATATTCTTTTTTATAAAAAATATAAAGTATTTATTGGATTTTATAAATACTAATCGTAATTTTACGATTTGAAATTAAAGAATAAGATGTATAAAAAGAAATCTAAAAGATTAGCGCGATATGCTAAAGCTCTTTCACACCCTGTGCGTATTGAGATTTTGGAGCTTTTGGAAAATGAAAGTTGTTGTTTTACCGGTGATATGGTGAATGTTTTTCCATTGGCACAATCAACAATATCTCAACATTTGAAAGAATTGAAAAATGCAGGTTTAATCCAAGGTGAACTTAATCCGCCAAAGACTAAATACTGTATAAATCAAGAAAACTGGGCAGAAGCGAAAGCCTTGCTTTGTGATTTTTTTGATATGGATTTCAGCAAAAGCACTTGTTCTATTTAATAAAATTTTTTTAATGATATATATCGTATATTTACGATTAATAATAAATTTTAAAATATGAATATATTAGTACTGTGTACCGGAAATTCTTGTAGAAGCCAAATGGCAGAGGGGTTTTTGAAATCTTTTGACAAAGATATGAATGTTGTCTCGGCAGGAACTGAACCAAGCGGTGAAGTGCATCCCAAAGCCATTCAAGTGATGAATGAAATAGGTATCGATATTTCCGGAGGGAAACCAAAGCCCGTTGATGATTTTCTGAACGATAGTTTTGATTATGTGATTACGGTTTGCGGTGGTGCAAAAGAATCTTGTCCGATGTTTATGGGAAAGGTAAAACATCGTATTCACATCGGCTTTGATGATCCGGCAGATGCAACAGGAACAGAAGAACATATACTGTCTGAATTCAGGAGAATCAGAGATGAGATTAAAAGAGATTTTAGCGATTTTTACAAGGAAAACATATTGTGTAAATGAAAAAAAGACTCAAATTTTTAGACCGCTTTCTTACTCTTTGGATATTTCTGGCGATGATAATAGGTATAGCGATTGGATATTTTTTTCCGGGTATTGCTGATACTATCAATTCGGCATCGTCGGGTTCGACTAATATTCCTTTGGCAATAGGATTGATATTGATGATGTATCCACCATTGGCTAAAGTAGATTACAGCCTGATTCCCGGAATCTTTAAAGACACAAAAGCGATGAGTTTATCATTGGTATTAAATTGGATAATAGGACCGATACTGATGTTTGCACTTGCTATAATTTTCTTGAAAGATGAGCCCGGATATATGTCGGGATTGATATTAATAGGTTTGGCAAGGTGTATTGCGATGGTTTTGGTGTGGAATGATTTGGGAGGAGGAAGCAAAGAGTACGGAGCAACTTTAGTGGCTTTAAACAGTATTTTTCAAGTATTTACATATAGTTTTTATGCTTGGTTATTTATCACTGTTTTACCCAAATATTTTGGTGTAAAAAGTTTCGATATAGAAATATCCATTTGGGATGTTGCACATTCAGTTTTGATTTACTTAGGAATTCCGTTTTTGATGGGCATTTTGAGCAGAGTGATTTTAGTCAAAATCAAGGGAAAAAGTTGGTACAACCGCAAATTTATTCCAAAAATCTCTCCGATTACTCTTATCGCATTACTTGCTACTATTGTACTTATGTTTAGTCTAAAAGGCGGACTAATCGTGGAAATACCTCTTGATGTGATAAAAGTTGCCATTCCACTCATTTTTTACTTCGCAATTATGTTTTTTATCAGCTTTTTTATCGGCAAAGCGATGAATATCGATTACAAGCGCAATGCTTCAATATCGTTCACAGCGACAGGAAATAATTTTGAATTGGCAATTGCAGTTGCTATTTCCGTTTTTGGATTAAATTCCCAACAAGCGTTTACCGGAGTAATAGGTCCATTGGTAGAAGTACCGGTATTGATCCTTTTGGTAAATATCTCATTGTGGTTAAAAAAGAAATTTTATTGAATTAGAATAAAAAATCATTCATATTATTATTAATTTTTATATCTTCGCGACATTAATAACCAAATACCTGAAAATGTTTTTAGAACCACAATCCAGAGGTCATCGTGGTGGCTGGATAGAAGTAATTACCGGCTCGATGTTTTCCGGTAAAACAGAAGAATTGATACGCAGATTGAGAAGAACACAATTTGCAAATCAAAATCTTATAATCTATAAACCCAAACAAGACGATAGATATTCCAAAGACAAGGTGGTATCACACGATGCCAATTTCCTTGAATCCAAAGTTGTGAAATCCAGCGCTGAAATACTGAAAGTGCCGAGGGACATCCATGTTGTAGGTATAGATGAAGCCCAGTTTTTTGATATGGATCTTCCGAGAGTATGCGAAAAATTGTCTCTTTCCGGAATCAGAGTAATCATAGCGGGATTGGATATGGACTTTATGGGAAGACCTTTTGGTCCCATTCCCGAATTGATGGCAATAGCAGAATATGTAACAAAAGTACACGCAATTTGTCCTCATTGTGGGAATTTGGCAACTCACTCATATCGATTATCAGATGAGACAGCTACTGTGGTATTGGGCGAAAAAGATAAATATGAACCCAGATGCAGAGTGTGTTACAGTATGGGAAAAGCTCTTGATTTCAGAGCACATAATGGTAATAAAAAAATGAAAAAAAATGAAAAAAAGTCTTGATTCAGTATTGATATCCGTATTTAACAAATCCGGTTTGGATAATCTTATAAGCCTGTTCAAAACAAATAATACGATCGTTTACTCTACAGGTGGGACTTGGAAATATCTAAAAGAAAAAGGTCTTGATCCTATAAAAGTTGAAGATATTACAGGGTATCCTTCTATTTTAGACGGTAGAGTTAAAACTTTACATCCCGGAGTTTTTGCGGGAATACTCGCAAGAAGAGAAGAAAATCATCTCGAGCAAATGAAAGATATGAATTTGCCACTAATCGATATGGTGATTGTGGATTTGTATCCCTTTGAGGAAACGGTAAGAAGCACAGATGATCAAAATAAGATAATTGAAAAAATAGATATAGGAGGCATTTCTCTTATCAGGGCAGCAGCAAAGAATTATAAAGATGTACTTATAGTTCCTTCTCAGGAATATTATCAATCGGCATATGAAGTTTTATCAAAAAATAATATGTCAACCGATATTGAGGAAAGAAAGCTGTTTGCAAAAAGAGCATTTGCTACTTCCATGCATTATGATACCGCTATATACAAATATTTTTCAGATAGCGATTTTCCTGTTATCACAAAAGCTGTTCAAAGCCCAAAACATTTGCGTTATGGTGAAAACCCACATCAAAAAGCTTCTTTCTTTGGAAAATTGGAAGATTCTTTTGTACAATTAAACGGAAAAGATCTTTCATACAATAATTTGGTCGATATCGATGCGGCTATGAATATAATAGCTGAATTTGAGGGCGACAAACCGACATTTGCCGTACTGAAACATACAAATACCTGCGGTTTGGCTACAAGAAATACAGTTGAAGAAGCTTGGGATAAAGCCTTGGAAGGGGATCCTGTCTCTGCTTTTGGAGGAGTATTGATTACAAATACAAAAATCGATTTAAAAACAGCTGAGAAAATCGATAAGATATTTTATGAAGTTCTATTAGCACCCGATTACTCTGAAGACGCACTTGATTTTTTATCTAAAAAGAAAAAAAGGACTATTCTAAAAATTACAAATTTCACCAAGCCTCAAAAAGTATTCAAAAATGTTCTTACAGGTTTTGTTGCTCAAGACCCTGACAATAAAACAGAGTCACTAAATGAGCTAAAGGTTGTAACCGGTAAAACTCCCGGTTCAAGAGAATTGGAGGACTTGATATTTGCCAATAAAGTAGTCAAGCATCTAAAATCAAATGCTATCGCTTTTGTGAAGAACAATCAATTACTTGGTATGGGATGTGGACAAACCTCAAGGGTTGATGCTTGTAGGCAAGGAATAGAAAAAGCTGAGCGTCTTGGTTTAGATTTGACAGGAGCTGTGATGTCTTCTGATGCTTTTTTCCCTTTTCCGGACAGTATAGAATTCGCGCATAAAGCCGGTATCACAAGTGTTATTCAACCGGGGGGCTCGATAAAAGACAATTTGAGTATAGACTATTGCAATGAAAACAACCTGTCAATGGTTATGACAGGTATAAGGCATTTTAAGCATTGATAATGACTTATAATATTTGTATTGATATCGGAAATACCAAAGTGAAATCAGGTATATTTCACAATAAAAAACCGGTGAAACTAATCAATGGGATAGATAATATTTTGCATTCGGTTAATAATAAATATCATATAAAAAATTGTATCATATCATCAACGCGAAAAGAAATACCCAAGAAGATTCTTGACTTAAAGGAAGAGTTTGAAAACTTCCTTATTTTAAATGATAAAATGGATCTTCCGGTATCGATTGATTATAAGACTCCTGAAACATTGGGTAGAGATAGGATTGCGGCTGCTATTGGTGCCTATTCATTGTTTCCAAATCAAAATAATATTGTCATTGATGCCGGTACTTGTATAACATACGATTTTATTGATAGAAACAATATTTTCAGAGGTGGCAATATATCTCCCGGTATCCATATGAGAATAAAAGCGATGCACGAATATACTTCCAATTTACCCATAGTAGAATTGGTTGTAAATGAGGATTTTTTAGGAAAAAGCACAACAGAGGCTTTACAAAATGGAGCAGTAAGGGGTACGTTTTTAGAAATTTCTTCGTTTATACAACTGATATTTGACAAATACGGCTCTTCAAATGTTATTTTTACAGGTGGAGACGCTAAATATTTTGTCAATAACTTTAAATCTGCGATATTTGCAGATCAAAATTTAGTCCTGCTTGGATTAAATGAAATTATAAGAAAATATGAATAGTAAAAAATCGATTATTTTAAGCCTGATATTTGTTTTTGCATTTATCGGGTTGGTAGCTCAACCAAAAGACAATTCTCCGTATTCAAGAATTGGATTGGGTGATCCTGTGGACAATAGATTTGTACATTTGAGGAGTACCGGACTGGGAGGAGCATTCTATCACCCATATCAAATCAATATTATCAATCCGGCAAGCAACGGCTATTTACAAGCTACAGTTTTTGACCTTGGAATCTATGCCAAATATTCCAATCTATCGACAAATGACGGCGCTTCAGACGTATTCAGTGGTAATATTGAATATCTGTCCCTTGGATTTCCACTTATAAATCCTATAAATGATTTACTTGAAAAAAAGGTCAGGAAATATGATTTGGGCTTATCATTTACCATTATGCCAAATTCAAATGTCGGATTTGATATCGAATCGGAAAAAGAGTATGAGGATATAGGTAAAGTAACCAGAAGATATAAAGGATCAGGGGGAACATATAAATTTCTTACCGGAATAGGCGGAAGATATGAGAATTTTGCTTTTGGACTTAATTTGGGGTACTTCTTTGGAAAAATAAATTATGATAAAACTGTGATATTTCAAAATATCCCCTCATCTTTTGCCAATGATTATCACGATGATTTCGGGGTAAACGGATTTATTTATAATATCGGTACAATCTACAATCTTATATTAAATAAGGACAAAATGACCAAAACCAATAATGTAAAACCTAAAAAAATCATTTTGGGACTTTACGGAGGGTCAAAAACAGGATTCAATGTAAGTGGAACTACATATAATAGAAGTTATATTGACAATTCACCACATTCAGCCCAGTCAATCGATACAGTTTACTACAACGATACTATAAAAGGTAGAGGTACTCTTCCTACCAATATAGGTGGTAGTATTATGTATGACAATCAGGGCAAACTAATTGTAGGCCTAGATTACTCCATGGCTATGTGGAATCAATATCACAATGATATAAAAGATGAAACACTACACAATAGCTATGATATCTCGCTCGGAATGCAATACACTCCTGATGAAACATCTTATACAAATTATTTTCGTAGAATAAATTATAGAACATCATTGTACTACAAGACTGATCCTCGTAGTGAAAACAACATTCAATTTAATGAAACGGGTATTCATCTCGGAGTAGGTTTACCATTTGTTTACAAGAGAAAGATATCCAGAATGAACGTAGATCTCAATTTTGGAAAGAAAAAAGGAGGGGGATTAATAAGTGAAAATTTTGTTAAATTAAGCTTTAGTGTAACTTTTAACGACACAGAATGGTTTGTAAAGAGAAAGTATTATTAAAGAAAATTCTTTGGGTTTTAGAAAACAGGAATGATTTTTGATGTACTTTGTAGATTATTAGAGAATTAAAATTTTTAAAATATGAAAAATCTGTTTTTAATATTTATAGTTTCATTGTTTACGATGAATATCGCTTTAGGTCAATGTGAAAATTGGGTAGGAAAAGACTTTGAAGAAGATGCAAAAAACGCCCATTCAATTTACAGGCAATCAATGAAAATCAAAGATTATAAACTCGCATTTGAGTATTGGGAACAAGTGTATAAAATGGCTCCTGCCGCTGATGGTAAAAGAGATTATCATTATTGGGACGGCATCAAATTGTACCAGGATTTATTGAGCAAAGAAACAGATGCTGCCAAGAAGAAAGAATATGTAAATAAAATATTAGGATTGTATGATGCGATGGCTGATTGCTACCGACACAAAGGAATCAGCTTGAAAGGATGTTCCACCGATAGTTGTTATGATGCAAAGGTTAGCTATGTCTTAGGAAGAAAAGCCTACGATATGTTTTATACTTATAAAAGCCCTTATGAAGATACCTACAAAGATTTGAAGAAAAGTGTAGAATTGGGAGGAAATAATACCGAATATATTGTTTTGGCTCCATTGGGTTTTATATTGGCAGATTTGTACAAAAAAGGTAAGGTTAAAAAAGATGAAGCCCGCGATCTAATCGAAAAAGTCCAAAATATTGCAGAATACAATATAAAAAACAACAAAACTTATGGCAAATACTGGGATCAATCATTGAAAAGATTTGATTCTGATCTTAAAGATGTAGAGAAAGATGTATTTGACTGTGCATTCTTCAAAAAGAAGCTCAGACCTATGTACGAAAAAAATAAAACCGTAAGCAAAACGGTAAAATATGTTTTGGTAACTTTGAAAAAACAAGGATGTCCCGAAGATGATCCGATGGTAAAGGAAGTAGATGCAACATGGAAAATATACGCAGCTGATTTTAATAAAAAATTGCAAGATTCTCTCGAAAAAGCAAATCCGGCTTTAGCTGGTAATAGATTAACCAAAGAGGGTAAATTTCAAGAAGCTGCACAAAAATATCATGAGGCTGTTGATAAAGAAACTGATCCAGAGAAGAAAGCCCAATTTCTATATGCTCTTGCTTCTATCCAATTTGCTCACCTAAAGCAATATGGAAAAGCCAGGTCAAATGCATTAAAAGCAGCAAACCTAAAAAAAGGATGGGGAAAACCATTTATATTAATCGGGGATATGTACAGCAAATCAGCCAAATCTTGTGGAGATGCTTGGAATCAAAGATTGGCTATACTTGCAGCCTTGGATAAATATATTCACGCTAAAGCAATTGACCCAAGTGTTGCAGCACAAGCAAATAAAAGAATAGGTAGTTTCAGCAAATCCAAACCAAGTCAAGAAGATGGATTTATGAGAGGGTATAAAGCCGGACAAGTGGTTAATACCGGTTGTTGGATTGGAGAGAAAGTGAAACTAAGATTTTCAAAATAATTAGGTTTTTATTTACAAAATAATTTTGAGCCGCTTCTGTCTTGGAGCGGCTTTTTTATTTTTTCACCCACTCGGGTGAACTCATTCTAAACTTAATGATGTATCTTTGGGACATGCAAGCAAAAATAATAATAATTGAAGACGAAGCAATAATCGCTGAAGAAATAAAATCAACTCTGACAATTTTGGGATATAAAGTAGTCGGTCATGCTATGAATGGTGATCGTGCTTTAGACTTATTTGCCTCAACACAAGCTGATTTGATATTGCTCGACATTAGCTTAAAAGGGTCTCTTTCCGGAATAGACCTCGCTAATATAATAAAAGAAAAATATAATGTTCCATACGTTTTTTTGACTTCTTTTTCCGATAAATATACTTTGGAGAAAGTAAAAGAAACAATGCCATATGGCTATATACTAAAACCTTTTAGTGAAAATGACCTGAAAGTAAATATCGAATTGGCTCTAAACAGATGCCGTGAAGATCAAAACAAAAAGGTATTTTCAAAAGAATATATTGAGAAAAAACTAAAAATCAAATTAACCAATAGGGAATATCAGGTTTTGGTTGCATTTAAAGACGGTTTGACCTATAAAGAAACTGCAGATAAACTATTTTTAAGCTTAAACACAATAAAATCATATCAAAAAAAATTATTTATCGAGCTTGGCGTTTGTTCAAAATACGAATTATTGCAATTGGTAAAATAAAATTATTTTATATGTAAAATTTATAAACAAATTATCGAAAAAATGTGTTTTTGGAAGTATATTTATCTTTAATCAATAAAAACATTTTTTATGAAAAAAATAATTCTTTTATCAGTTGTTTTTATAGCAATACTCGGTTCTTGTTCTAATAATGGTAAAAAGGCCGAAACAGGAGAGGCTAAAAAAGTAATAAAGAAAAACAATAGCAATTCAAACAATTACAATAAAATTAAGAGTGGTAGTGTGGTAAAATGGCGTGCTTCACACTTGGGCGGAACAAATAAAAGATTTGGTAATGTCTTTTTAAAGAGTGCAGAAGTATCAGTCAATAAAAATCAAATAGCAAATGCCAAAATATTGATAGATATGAATTCTCTTACTGTAGAGAGTTTTCCCACCGGAAGCGATGAAAAAAGAGACCTCACCAAACACTTAAAATCAGGAGATTTCTTTGATGTCCAAAAATATCCGGTATCTAAATTTGAATTAACAGGTATAAAAAAGATATCAGGTGACTATAATTCAGAGCTTACAGGAAATCTCACAATAAAAGATATAACAAAAAGCATCAGTTTTAAAGCGAATGTCAATGTCGATGATGATGCTATATCAATAAAATCTGAAGATTTTTCTGTAGATCGTACGGATTGGAATCTAAAATATCATATGAAAGGCTCTCCGGGTATCCCTGTAAATTATTTGATATCAAATGATATTGGATTTACCATTGATGCTACTATCACAAAATAAATGAAAGATTTTTGGGGTTCCAGATTTGCCTTAAAGAAATATGTATATGGTAAGCAAGCTAATAAATTTGTCAAAGAGACACTATATTTCAATGCTAGTGGTCGCAATTTTCGTCGTGAATATGTTTATGTGGATTTTTTGGTACGGGATCATAGCCTGAACCTCCCCATGGATTGCAACTAAGAATGCGTTTTATCCCCATATAACCACCTTTGAGTGCCCCCCATTCTTCTATAGCATCTACCGTATAATGCGAACATGTAGGGGTATATCTGCAATTGCTTCCCAACAGAGGAGACAGCAATTTTTGATATATCCTTATAGGTATAATCAACAGTAACTTGAATAGTTTATTTATATATTTGATTAATATCATTTTTTCCATTTGATATTGCAACCTATACTTGGGAATTGTTTTGCTTGTACTTCCTTTTCATTTAAGATATCATCCAAAGCATTTTTAAAATCGATACCTGTAGCTTTTTTGCCTGATTGTGGTCTGGTCTCATCAAATCTTCCCCTGTACGCCAATTTCAAATCCTTGTCAAAAATATAAAGATCAGGAGTACAAGCAGCTTGATACTCTTTTGCTACAAGTTGAGTTTCATCATAAAGATACGGAAAAGGCAATTGGCACATATCAGCCATCATTTTCATCAAATCCGGATGATCCTGTGGATAATTCTCAACATCATTGGAACTAATCGCTACAAAACCCACCCCTTTGGAAATAAACTCTTTGGCAATTTCTATAAACTTCTGCATAATATGATGAACATAAGGACAATGATTGCAGATAAAAATCACTACAGTAGCTTTATCCGATTTCACATCATCAATAGATACCATTTCCTTACTAATGGTGTCGTATAATTGAAAATAAGGAGCTTTTGTTCCTAAAGCTAACATATTTGATTCTGTTGCTGCCATATCTATAATTTTTTTATCCTAATTTCAATAGTTGCCTGTTTCTTTCAGACATTATTTAAAACAAAGA
This sequence comes from Saprospiraceae bacterium, assembly GCA_027008645.1. Classification (GTDB taxonomy): domain Bacteria; phylum Bacteroidota; class Bacteroidia; order Chitinophagales; family Saprospiraceae; genus JADJGA01. Next base: position 2,183 of record JALVEE010000046.1, on the reverse strand, counting down.
ATTGATATATTTAGTTGAGATTACACAAAGTTTTTTTGTAAAGTGATTGTATATCGTGATTGTGTATTTCTTTTTTTAGCTTTTGTGCCACACTACTCTCCCATAGAAACCTTTACAGGTTTTACGGGTCTGACTCTCCTGCTGTTCAGCTGAACAAGCTCTATTACTCCGTAAATTCCAAGTCAGGGAGAACCTCAATCCGCAATACGAAAAATATGGAATACACCGTTTTCATAAGAAAAACATACAAATTTTATTATTTTTGTCGTTTGAAACAAAACTATCTATGAACAGAATATCTCTTACAGTATTTTTTGCTATTGTATTTCTTGGTTTTAACTCATGCCAATTCATTAAAAATATAGCGGTAAAAAAGGAAAAGCACCAAGAAGAAAAAATTGCTGCACTTGAGGAATTAGAACCTATTGCAGAAATAGATTCTTCTTCAGAGGATATAGTATTAGACGATACCTTAAGCTATGAAGATTCCATATTTGCAGATACCGCCTCTAATGAAATAGTTATTGCTCCGGATAAAGATACATTGAGTCTCGTTCAGCAAATACTAAATGATACCGCTGCTTTTGCCAAGGTCTTTAAAAACAAATACAATAAGAATAGTAAGATATACGCTGATAACACTATGCTTAAGGGTTCCGCCCTCATGGAGCAATTGGATAAGCTTACGAAAATAAATTTTTTCAATAAATATAAGTTTGAAACCAATCGTGACAAACTAAATAAATACGGTTATGCTCCCGGAGAGAAACCCGAATTTAGCGATTCTGTTTATAATCTACGTATCGCAATGTTGGATTTGCAGACACCGATGAATCTGACATACAATGAGCATGTCAAGGGTTTTATCAATGTATATGCTAATAGAAATAGAAAACAAACAGCCAGGATGTTGGGATTGAAAGAGATTTACTTCCCTATTTTCGAACAGGTTTTGGACAAATACAATATGCCTCTGGAATTAAAATATCTCGCTGTTGTAGAAAGTGCACTTAATCCTACCGCCGGTAGTAGAGCGGGAGCTAAAGGATTGTGGCAATTTATGTACAGTACCGGAAAGAGATACGGTTTAAAAGCAAATTCTTTGGTCGATGACCGGTTTGATCCATACAAGGCCACAGAGGCAGCAGTATTGCACCTAAGAGATTTGTATAAGATATATCACAATTGGGAATTGGCTTTAGCTGCATACAATTCAGGTCCGGGCAATGTCAATAGAGCGATTAGAAGAGCGGGAGGAGTTAAAGATTATTGGGCTATTTGGCCTTTCTTACCGAGGGAAACAAGAGGATATGTACCGGCATTTATCGCTGTAAACTATGTTTTTAATTACAATATCGAACATAATATTTATCCGGTTAATCCCGGTATTCTAGCCGACGGAATCGATAGTGTGTCTGTAAGAGACGTGCTATCATTTGATCAGATATCGGAGTATTTGGGAATAGATAAAGAAGACCTTAGCTTTCTCAATCCCGGATACAAACACGGTATTATCCCTGCCACTCAAGAGGATAATTATATATTGAGACTGCCAAGGGAAAAAGTAGGGTATTATTTGGATCACGAGAATGATCTTTACAATTTCAAATCGAGTAAAGGCATAGAAAAAGAGAAACTATTAGTCCAAATAAAAAAAGCAAAAGAGAGGACTATTCATATTGTGAGAAGCGGCCAGGTTCTTGGTCAAATAGCGAGACAATATCATACCTCTGTAAGAAAAATCAAAGACTGGAACGGTTTGCGAAGCTCAAGGATATACCCGGGACAAAAACTTGTGGTTTTTATGGGAAATAATTCCTCATTTGTAAAAAAGACAAAAAGCAAATCAACAAGTAAAATCAAAGGAAAATACCATACTGTGAGAAGCGGAGAAGTGCTAGGGCAAATAGCACAAAATTACAATATGTCTGTAAGGGAATTGAAAAGGATAAACGGACTTCATAGCAACAGGATAAAACCGGGACAAAAACTACTTGTTAGGTCAAATACCGCAAAGAAAAAATCAAAGAGAACATCTACAGAACCATATTTATTTGGCAAATACAAGTATCATACTATCCGTAGCGGAGATACACTTTGGGATTTGTCAAGGAAATACGATGCCACAGTCTCACAAATAAAAAAATGGAATAATATCACCAACTCGTACAGGCTTAAATTGG
>JALVEE010000045.1 GCA_027008645.1 Saprospiraceae bacterium | reverse complement strand
GTTACATTTGTCATTGGAGAAGTTGTTTTTTTGTTCAAACTCAAAGATAATTTGAGATATTAAATTACTTCTCCTTTTTTTTAACTTTTTTTTAATTGTTTAGGACGCTATTGATATTATAGCTAATTTCAGACTATTTCATTAATTTTATAGCCAATATATTTTAATTCATAATCAGAATGTCAAAAACTACAAAATATAATTCGATTAAAAATTGGGCAGAAGATGATCGTCCAAGGGAAAAATTATTGAATAATGGACCAAAAGCACTTTCCGATGCAGAATTATTGGCAATTCTAATCGGTTCGGGCTCCAGAAGTCAGTCCGCAGTAGATTTGAGCAGACAAATACTTCAAGACATGGACAATGATTTGCGTATTCTTTCACAAAAGAGTGTGGTCGAATTAACCCGGTACAAAGGAATAGGACAGGCTAAAGCTGTAAGTATCGTAGCTGCTATGGAATTGGTGCGCAGAAAAAAATTCAATACAAATGACAAGGTTAAAATAAACAGTAGCAGGCAAGTTTATCAGGAGATGTACTCACTCTTGTCTGATATCAAACACGAAGAGTTTTGGGCAGTCTATCTCGACCGCAAAAATGTAATTATAAACAAAAAGCAAATCAGTTTGGGCGGTGTATCATCCACCACTGTAGATACCAAAATAATATTCAAGAATGCCTTGGATTTATTGGCCAGTGGAATGATTTTGGTACACAATCATCCCTCGGGAAGCCTGAACCCAAGTCCACAAGATATCGACTTAACAAAAAAAATAAAGGACGGCAGCGAGATGCTGGATATTTCATTAATCGATCATATAATCATAGCAGGAGAGCAGTATTATAGTTTTGCCGATGAAAAAGTGCTTTGATTTTTATACCAAATTAACTTTCATATGATGTATTACTTAGCTCATTTAATCCTTTTATCCTCCAATCCACTTCAATAGCCGGATAGATGCTCTTTTCTTCCTCTTTTGTGGGTATCAAAACGGTTTTCATCCCCAGATTTTTACCAAATTCCATATCTGAAACCGAATCGCCAAAAATAATACTTCTCTTAAAATCAATATCAGGAAAATCTTTTTGAGCCATATAAGCCATATCAGGATTAGGCTTCCTGCAATTGGGCTTTTCAGCTTTTAATTTATCGCAAAAATATACACCATCTATTTTTCCTCCTGATTCAGATACTTTTCTGAGCATGTAGTCATTCACCTCTTTGAGCTCATCAATCGTCATAAGCCCTTTCCCAAGCCCCTGTTGGTTGGTCACTACGATTATCCTGTTAAAATGCTCACTCAGTCTTCTAATCGCATCCAATGCACCTGGAAAAAACTCAAAATCATCAATTGTCTTAACGTATGATCCAGGCAAACGCTTATTAATCACACCGTCTCTATCCAAGAAGATAGTCCATGAAGTATCAAGAGAAAAGAGTTTATCTATATTTAGGTTATTTGAAAATAGAAATTGAGAGCGGTAATAATCTTCCGGTATTCCGATATCAATAAATACCGCTTTTGCTTTATAAAAACCAATATCCGCCTTATCAACTTTAGCTTCCAAAACATCTTTTTCTAATGAAAACCTTTGCTCTTTTGGTGCATTTTGTTCAAGGAATCTTTTTGACATCAAATATATACCCGAATTTATAAATCCTTGCTTTCTGTACTCTTTTTCTTTGAATGCACAAATCCTGTTACTACAGGTTTCCACTATCCCATACCTGTCAAATTCATGCATCTCGACCAATGCCAATGAGATATTGAGATTGGTAGTTTTATTATAAAAATCATCCAATTTCAGCCCAACGAAAGTATCACCGTTAATAACCCAGAATTTATCCTCCTCGACAAACTTAGTTGCAAGTTTTATAGCACCACCTGTTCCCAAAGGTGTATCTTCTATTGCATAAGATATTTTTGCACCTTTAAAATTACAACCAAAATACCTTTTGATTACTTCATTTTTATATCCGACAGACAGAACAAAATGCTCGATCCCTTGTCCGTGTAAATAGTCCATCAAATGGTACAAAAACGGTTTGCCATTGACCAAAGCCATTGGTTTTGGGATATCTTTGATAACTTCCCGCAGACGTGTTCCCATTCCTCCTGCAAGAATAATTGCTTCGATTAGTTTTTGCATTATCCGATATTCTCAGCTATCCTTTTAGCAATGTCCTGAAATTCTTCCTCGCTAAACTTGAGTTTAGGATTGGAAAAATTCATATCTCCAATATCATCCAAAGGGATTAAGTGAATATGTGCATGAGGTACTTCAAGACCGATTACACTCATACCAACCCTTTTACAAGGAATTGTTTTCTTGATTGCAGCAGCTACTTTTTTTGCAAAAACGATATACTCTCTCAATAAATCATCATAGATATCAAAAATATAATCGATTTCCTTTTTAGGTACTACAAGTGTATGTCCTTTTTTAAGGGGAAATATATCGAGAAAAGCGAAGAAGTGTTCGGATTCTGCTACTTTGTAAGAGGGGATTTCTCCGTTTATTATTTTTGTAAAAATTGATGCCATGATATTATATGCTAATTTCTAAAATTTCAAATTCCATCAAACCTGCAGGAGTTTGAACTTCTGCTATATCACCGACTTTCTTACCCAAAAGGCCTTTCCCAATCGGTGAATTGACAGAAATTTTCTTTTCTTTTATATTTGTTTCGGACTCTGATACCAATTTGTATGTAACGGTAAAGCCGTTTTTCACATTCTTGATTTTCACACTTGTCAAGACGGAAACGGTTGAAGTGTCAATTAGACTTTCATCGATTACTCTGGCACTTGCAAGCATTTTATCCAATTCGCTAATTTTCATCTCCAGCATTCCTTGGGCATCTTTGGCAGCGTGATACTCGGCATTTTCAGACAAATCACCTTTTTCTCTAGCTTCTGCGATTGCCATTGAAATTTTTCGTCTTTCATTTATCTTCAAATCATCCAATTGTGCTTTGAGTTTATCATAGCCCTCTTGAGTCATATAGTTGATTCCTGACATTTTATCTGATTTTTAGTAATATATATTGTTATTTAGTATCTGGTCAAAAACACATCAAATTTGAAATTGATTCTTTTTGTTATCTTTTGAGCTTTTTACAAGTAATTGATACTAAGTCATCAAATCATTGTAAAAAAATCAAAATCTAAATAAAAATTATCAAAATTTCAAAAATTGCCTGTTTTCGACCAGACACTATTTAAATAACTTAACGTTTCTGCGCATTAAACCCAGAAACGTCAAGTTTTTAAAATTTATTATTTCTTTCTGCAAGAAAGCAGAAATTAATAAAAAAATATGGTCTTTTATATTATAATTCTCACTCCAAAATTATGAGTACCTCTGAATCTATAAGTAGTCCTGTAAGAATAATCCAAAGCCAATTTGTTCTTATTCTTTTTTGACATTGGTACATTCACAGAAAAACCTCCGGCAAATCCGGAATACAAATTGTTTTCTTCAATGCTTGTAGCTCCTATCTCATATCGATAAGCTCCTCTAAGCACGATCAAATCTCTAAAGTAAAATTCTACACCACCACCGATTTGATCCAGTGAGAAAGCATTGGAAGTAAAGTTAGCCAATCCTCTTACAAACATACTATTACTCAAATAATAATCATAAGAAAATCCCATGCTCAACAACGACGGCAATTCAAATCCTTCAGCTCTGTGTTGAAATGTTATCTGATAGCTATTGGTATTATTTCCCGGATTGTTGCCACGGAAATTCAAGCCTGTACCTCCAAATTTCATCGGTGTACCAATATTTCTAAGAGAAATTCCTAATTTGAAATTGTCTTTTTCTCCTGATACATATTGTACTCCGGCATCTACAGCAGCACCCAGTGCAGAAACATTGCTGGTAGATTCTCCCACTATTCTTACCAAAGCACCTACGGATATTTTATTGGCATAGGTATAAGAATATCCTACTCCCATATGATAAAACGACGGCGAGTACGTACCACCATTTCCATCCGGTAAATTTTTTGTTGTGATAGTGATATCACCAAAATCCACAGCTGCCAATGATACTCCAAGAGCACCTGTCTTACCCATTCTTACTACAAAGCCCAAAGCATTGAACTGCAATTCAGAACCTTCGTAGAGTCTGGTATTTGCAATGCTTATCATCGCTTTATTATAACCTCTTGATATACCGGCAACATTCAATCTCATCGCAGCTACACCCATAATAGATGATGTATTCATACTGTGTAGTCCGGCACTATTTGCCCATGGATTGAACAATAATTCATTTGCACCTGCTTCCCCTTGTCTATCAGGGTTACCGGCAAATACATTTGTAGCCCCAACCAAGGCAAGTAAAATCAGATATAATTGTATTTTTTTCATTTTCAAATATTTTATTATTTTTTAATCCTTTCGAATATTAAAATCAATTTCAATATGCATTTTTTATAATCCCGTAGGATCAAATTCCCTATTGATACCAAACCACTTAATAGTTCTTTCAGCACCGAGATCTTTTGATACTATATGAATCAAATAAACTCCACTAGCTATAGGTATTCCTTTGTGATTTTTCATATCCCAAACCACATTGGACTGAACTTGCTTATACTTCAAATTACTAACATCCGAACCATTCACCCTATAATCGATCCCAGTCTCATCTTTATTAATCTGCTTGATGAATTTACCGTCAATAGAATAAATAGTAATCTCGCATCTACCCGGCAAATTGGTGATCTTCACCTGTTTATTGAATTGAGATGTCTCATATTCTGAATATGCATAATATGGATTTGGTACAACATTGACCTGATCGAGAGCATTTTCTTTATCCAATGCCTCAACATCCTCCGGAGCTTTACCGTTAAAGCTAAACAAATATGTACCATAGCCATTTCTTTCCCCTTTCAAAAATGACATATCCTTTACAAGTTTACCTGATGCAGTTTTGATATCATTCGGTACTTTATAGCTACTTTCAAATCTCAATTCAATTCTCGCATCATTAGGTATCAATCCATCTTTATAAGATTTCATCACAGCAGTAGAATCTCTGAAATTTGTATTAATAATACTTGCCCAAGTTATAGTCTTGAGTCCTTTTCTCATATTTTTTGACACTTCAGAACTACTTCCTTCACCTGAAAAATAGTTTCTCAATTCTGCACACTCATCATATCTTGTATGAGTAACATATACCATATGCATTCCTCCGAATGTATAGTTCCACGGATAGACAGGAGGTATATCTTTACCAAGCTCACCAGGGATTCTTACAAGTATATCACTTGTGGGGTTAAACATCATATCCCTACCGGGTGCTTTTTTGAGTCTAAATAATGTGTCTATCGCTTCATTTCCACCATAGACAGAGGCTTCACCAAAGAATATATTCAATCTTTCTCCGGTCTCAACATCGATAGCATATCCAGGGAACCATCCCATACCGAAACCATCACCATCGGGATCAGGAAGTCCATCACCGTCATTGTCATCTTTACTTACAGAAGGAGCAGCTCTTAATCTAAATTGTTTTGCATCTCCTTCAGGTCTCATCAATTCAGGAATTTCACTTAAATCCTCAGGGAATAAACCGTCATAAGAAGTCTCTACTACTACGCATCTACTCCATTTGGATTTGTCAGATGTAAACACGATATCAACATTATTCATCAAGTCTTTCCATTCGTTCTTAAGCAAATAATTGGATTTAACCAATTTTCCATTGAATTCTCTGGAGCTTGGTGACACATAATACTGTACCGGAGCAGGCTCGCTCTTGGTCAGAATAAATGGCACAAAAGGAGCTTCGTCCATTTGGGAATTTAATGCTCCCTTAGGATCTATAGCATGGAACCTTTCTCCTTCCCCTGTCAAAAGGTAATGTGTGATATCCCAGGAAACAATTTGGTTACCTGCAAACACACTTTGCCTAAAACCTGAATTATCCTTAATTATTTGCATCCACCTTACTCCATTATCATCATTGTACTTCAATTTACTTCCTATGATACCATTATCATCTTCTTCTCTGTTGAATTTATCCAATGATTGAGGAATCGTCACAGAAAATCCTTCTCCGAAAATCACTTGTTCATTGCTAACATTGATTGAAGTATCAGCTGTATAGACTTTGTTATTACTAAGATTGGTCAATTGCCAATATGCAGTCTCATCCAATACGTCATCATCCATATTATCATCAAGCAATTCCAATTTATAATCGCTATTTTGAATCTCAAACGGACTAAATACCTCTACTTTAATAGGTCCTGCACCTTCCTTATATGTCAAGTCCGTAGCAACATTATTCTCGAGTATTTTTTGCTCTGTTTCCTCGGTTAATTCGACAAAATACTTACTGTTACCAATACCGTCTATTCTTTTAATCTCCGGAGTTTCAAGCGGATCAACATTCAATTTTGTATATGCAATAGTACGCGGTACTCCTTTATATATTTTCACATTTCTTCTACCTGGAAAATACGGTTCTCTTTGACCTTCACCGGTCTTTGGTTTGAATTCCGCCCAGTTATTTGTCTCATATGCTATAGCCATAAAATAATAAGGTGTATGATTGACCAAATTTCTTCCTTCTGAAACAAATTGATCTTCTTCTACATTAATGATATGTCTTAGTCCCGCATCTGCCCCTACAACTTTTTTCGTAGGAACAAATATCTTTTCGGAAGCACCATTATTACTTGGATTTGTTATCGCGTGCCAGTTATACAATGTATTGATTCCATTTTTATAATCGCATTGGAATATCAATCTTGCCTTTTCAAAGTCATCAAGTTCTTGAACGGAAACATCTCCATTGTACAATTGATATACCTGATAACCTTCAAATTTATACTCAATATCATCGGTCTTATCCTTGTCTATTTTAAGTCCGACTTCATGGAAATCTTCATTTGCATTATTGGATTCATCCTTATCATTTGACAATATCAAGATTAATTGTTTATCCAATTCTACAATATCAATATCGGGCGCATCAGGTCCGTCTTGAAGCTCAAAACAGTTATCAAACAAGGATTGCGCTAACTCGTCAGCCGCCAAAAGCTGATCCAATGCGGGACCCGGATGAACTACGTTAGGTACCCAAGGCACACCTATTATCAATTCGTTCACATCTCCCGGTTTTAACACGAAAGGTCCTGTTGATTGGATAGTCCTATAATCTGCTTTACTCGCATTTTTACTATACATACTCCATCCGTTAGGATCATTTGGAGCGTCGGGAAATACATATTTTACAGTATCAGTACTTCCCGGATTGTATCCGATATTAGTGCCTCCGCTTGTTATAGGAGTACCATCTTTCCAATAACCGGTAAGATAATTATAAAATTCATCCGGTTGCCTAGGATCTTCCATTTGAGTCGGAAAAGAAACTCTTGGAGTAGGGTTGACATAATAAATAAATGATGTCATTCCTAACTCTAAAACCGTATCTCCCGGTTCATCCAAAGCTATGGGCAATAATATTGTATCCAATTTAACAAATACTTCTGTAATAGTAGTATCTGTTCCAACTATAATTGTATCCTTTTTGAACAAGGAATCCACTCCGTATTTGAAATGCGCTAATGGACCTCTAAAATAGTCCACTCCAATCATAGGGATTTTATCACAATAGGTATTTACACCACGATCACAAGAACAACCATCAGTTCCATCAATATCATCCGAATTATAGACAAACATAAGATTTACAGGTGGTGGTACACAACCAACATAATCATCATCCGAACAACCTAAATCAGGATCTACCCACCAGGCAAAATAACAATCTCCAATATCTGCATTGGCTCTATTTATAAGTTTATATCTTTGGAAAGTCATATCGTTAATCTCATCATTGGTATTCCAAGCAAATGCCTCGACCTGTACTTCCATTTGTATGGGAGTCGCATGTGATTTACTATGAGTACTACCGGCATCATTGTACACCCAAAAGAACATTTCATCTGCATAAACACCGGGGGGGCATTCCCCTTTTCCTTCGGGAGCTTCTATATGAATGATAGGATAATCACCATTACAAGGGTCATAATAATCGTCCTCATCCCTGTCAAAAAATGGAGCTAAATCATGATCTTCAGGCAATTTGAAACCGTATTTCTCTTGAAAATAAGGATTTCCTTTTGCAGGCCAATATTTGACACCTTCAGGAATCGAATCGCAATTCAAATCAGGATCTTCCTTATAACTGGCTAAGTGTTGGTCTATTTCCCTGCCTGTAACTCTAAAGTGAATGTCCCATCTATCGCAAATTTCTTTTTCCGTAGAACCTGTTGCTATATCCAAGGGGCCGGCAGTGATGTCAAATGCACCTGAGCTCCTATGACCGGAAATCATCATCTTTAAGTTTCCTCCCGGATCTTTACCTCCAATCCAAACAGCACCTGAATACAAAGAAGAAGCTTCCTCTTCTGCATTTTCTTTTCTTGGTACAAAATACGAACCTACGCTATTTTCAGTCCAAGTATCCCCACCTGTAGTCAATACAGCTCTAACATTGTTAATGCTTTGAAAAAACTTATCTGTAGGTTGCTCACAACTCTCCCTTAAAGAAATATTTGTTGTGACTTCCTTTCTTTCCTTTCTTTCCTTTTTTTTCTTTTTATCCTTAGGTATATGTATTGTGGCAAATCCGGTTTGCCAAATAAATACAGTTAATAAGATTAATATTAAATTTTTCATATTATTGTTTTTTATCATTATTGATTAAAGGTTAAACATTATACCCATATAAATCCTTCTAGGTCTAGAATAATGTCCAGGTGCTGCTAATCTCCAGTTGTACTGATCATAAAAGGCTTCTATTGGCTTTCCTTGTGATTTAATATTTTTTATTTTTGATTCTCCATATTGAGAAATTAAAAACCCATCATCATCAGGATCTCCCGTATAACCGTAAACTCCTAATACATTCTTGGTATTAAGTAGATTCTCGACCCTGACATATATGTTAGCGCTCAATTTATTTGTTATCCTGAAATTCTTATCAGCTTTAAGGTTCAGTTCAAGATACCAAGGTTTTCTTGCTCCATTTATCTCACCTTTATATCCCGTTGCACCAAATTGCGTTGGCTGACTTCTCACTGTATAAGGTCTTCCGGATGAAGCTTGTGTTTGTAAATTTATTCCTGCATCCTCAAATATTTTGTATCCGAACAATTCCGGACCATTGTATTTCTTACCATGGAAATATCTATAATCGATAATTGCTGAAATATTGTGTCTTTCATCAAAACTAGCAGGATATAAATTCCTTATTATACCTCTGTTACTGGTTCCGCTGGCAGCATTGGAACTGGAGCCTGTACCAAAAGCGAATTGCAATGTGTAGTTCACTTGAAACTGAATATTGCCTTTCCTCCTGAAATCATATGTAAATGAAAAACCTTTAACCGTTCCATAATCCAAGTTGCCATAACTTTTATATTTTGAGATTGACGGTACGAAAAAATACGGTCTAATCCGAATCATATTCCTCATTTCTCTATAGAAAGCTTGGATTTTTAACGCCGAATTATTACTCAATTTTTGTTGAAAACCTACTTCATAGTCAATTGTCTTACTAGGCTTCAAATTAGGATTGTTATATGTTTGATCATTTTTTTGTTCAAAATAATAGTACTCCATTGGTGTCATAGTAGTTCTGTCGGCAGGTCTCTGTACCAATACATCATAGTGTGCAAAGAATCCTGCGTCTTCTGAGATAGGAAATGAAAAGGCTATCCTCGGCATAAAATTAACTTGTGGAGTATAGTCTTCAAACGAAATATCCGGATTAAAAAATTTAGCTTGAATATTCCTCAAACTATCGACCCTCTCTTTGTAATAAGGTGTCACAATTCCTCCTCTGAAAATATTACTACCATCAGTAGCAATACCACTTGCTGAATACCACTGGTCTCCTTTTCTAAATCCTATAACCTTATTTGAGCCCGGTTCAGATACATATACCTTGTAGTCATCACCTACAGATTCTGGTTTGACCAAACCTTCTTGTGAACTATAAAATTCTTTTGCTGTCTCGATTTCATATAATGAATATGGATCTTTTAACACTTTGGTATTTGCATCGTAGTAATCTACTCTCAATCCTACTCTCATTATGATATCTTTAAATGAGAACTTGTCTTGAAGATATATACCTCCATACAAGGGATTGGCTGCCGGAGACCAAAAATCTTTCCTGCCGTCTCCCGAGAAAAAATCATTGAACTTGACATTATTTGACAATTTATTGCCCAAATAGTCATAGCCATAATAATACATCATATTTTTCCCATTCAACTCCTTGGCAGAAAACATATCAAGACTCAATTGATCAGGATTCAAATCCCTATCAACAAATACATAATCATGCTCACCTTTTCCTAAGAGCTCTCTAACCGATTTATAAAATTTGGAATCTTCATCTCTATTGAGTTTTGTATTGTATCTCTTCCAAGTATAATCCTCACCATTAACAGGAAGGTCAAACTCTCCAATAACATCTGTAGTGTCCAAACCGACAATCCAGCTATTTTGAAGTTCCCTAGCCAACTCCCACATTCTTAATGGACTTACATTCCAGTATCTATTGATACGCATTTCTCCTACCACTCCTATCTCAATACTATGCCTACCCTTTGTACTTCCTGAAGGAAAAATATCAAAACCGGCCGCTACATTGAAATTGTACCTTTCATTATCGCTTTTACTAAACCTGTTATATATCCTCCCCGCATTGAAATACAAATCGTCCCAAACTTCACTATAATTGTTATCAAGATCTCCATTGACAGTATTAAATTTTGCCAAAGTAGGATTAATATCCGTACTCGCTTTGAAAGGTGAAAATACTTGCAGGTAACCCACAAAATCAAATGGTCTGGTATTGATAAAGGTTGTCCCACAACCATGCCATATAGATGTATCAACGACACTAACAACTTCTCTTAGATTCACATCTTGACTACCGTAATATCCATATCTGGACAATTTGTCTCCGTGAGTATAGTCTTGAGTACCTCCAATTGTCCTCTCATATCCGAGTCTTATTGTATAGTTTGCGTTTCTTATCATAAAGCCTGATTTCCCCTCGTCTTTATTTACCTCAACACCTTGCTTACCTATCTTGTGCCTCAATCTAAAGTTGCCACGCATCCTTTGTGAATTGTAAATGGGATTGTGAGTCCAATTCAATATCCTCCACTTATTATCGGGTGTAAATCTGTTGGCATTATCAACATAACCTCCTGATAAGGATATATCCATATTGTCTGAAATTCTCGCATCGAGTTTTGCATTTATATTTAGGTCGGTATTATCATCATTGGGAGATATCTTCATAGGTCCTCCCAAATCTGATTCTCTCAGATAACTCGCTGTTGTTATTTGCGTAGTTTTGAATTTCGTTACCGGGTTTTCTTCTATTTCCTTGATTACAGATTCAGGTGCCGCATATTGACCAATAGCAGAAGGATTACCGTCAACTACATATTTGTATTGACCTGATAACCTAAATCCTAATAAAGTCTTATCTCCTTTTTTGAGAATAGGTCCTGAAAGATATCCACTTGCAAGATTATAGCCGTAAGGATCCAAATATTGAGAAGTCTCCAGCTCAATACCACCTGAGAACTTTCTCGAAGGTCCTTTGGTAGTAATGGAAATCAAACCTCCGGTTGCGTCACCGTATTTTGCAGCAAGACCTCCTGTGATGACCTGCATCTGTTCAATTTCAGATTGAGGAACAGAGTTTGCAGATACACGAATACCATCTACCAAGAAAGCATTGGAGTTGGTTCTACCTCCTCTAAATGACATGCCACCACCATCTTGCGAAGATACACCGGCTGTAGTTGCAGCTATCGCATTCACATTTTTTGTAGGTAGATTAGCAATCTGATCTGACGTAACGGTACCACCCGTAGTGGTATTGTCAATGTCAATCAATGGAGCTTTATAGGCTTTAATCACGACATCATCAAGCTTTACTCCCGCAGCACTCAATTCAAAATCCAAACGCATGATATTTCCTGCTTTCACTACAACACCGGTAATCCTATTTGCTTGATAACCGATATAGCTCGCTTCAACATCATAGGTGCCGGGATCCAGATTTGACATAAGGTAATTTCCATCAATGTCAGTTTGAGTTCCAGTGATTAATGATCCGCCTTTGTACAATTTTACATATGCAAAATCCAGCGGAGATCCTCCATTCTTGTCTTTTACAATTCCTTCCAAACTAGCTTGCGCATATAAGCCCGCAATACCTGTCATAAGAAGTACTAAAATCAGTAGTAAATTTTTCTTCATATCAACAATTTTATATTTAAATAGTAAATTTCCAAAATTATTTAAGCGCACAATGATAAATAATTTTTCCATTCTTTCATAATAGCAAACTAAAAAGTTACAGTCTTAATAAGTTAAAATAGATATTGCAAAATTGATTAAATTGTAATTACATATCTCAATAGACCATTTCAAATTAAAAATTTCCTTATTCAAAAGAGTATGTTATAAAGCCAATCAACCAATAACTAACAATTAATCAAGATTTCATCCAATACCAACTCAGCTATTTTTAGCTTGGATTCTTTGGTCCAACCTGCAATATGTGGTGTAACAATCACGTTTTTCAATCCAAAAAGATGTTTATACATACTCAATTCTCCATCGGTATATGTATTGATTTTCTCATTTTCCAGTACATCCAAAACTGCACCTGAAATCTTGCCTTTTTGAAGTCCCAAAATCAGATCTTTTGTATTGACAACCTTTCCTCTTGAAGTATTAATCAAATAAAATCTTTTTTTAAACTTATCAATAAACTTTAAGTCAAATAAATGGTATGTTTCTTTCGTTAAAGGAACATGAAAGCTGACTATGTCACACTCTTCAAAAATAGAGTCCATGCCAACTTCTCTCACATAACGAATGTTTTCAGCAAAACGCTGCTTGTATTTATCAAAAGCTAAAATTTCAACATCAAATCCACTGAGTTTTTTGGCAAACCGGCTGCCTGTATTTCCAAAACCTATAATCCCAATCGTCTTACCATCAAGCTCAATACCTCTATTATCTTCCCGGTTCCAAATCATATTTTTCACCTCAAAATTACTTTGATTGATATTATTAAAAAGTGAAAGCAATAGCCCCAATGCGTGTTCAGCTACTGCATTTCTATTGCCTTTTGGCGTATTTTTAACTATGATATTCTTTTTCTTTGCGTAATTCAAATCGATAATATCCAAACCAGATCCCAGACGAACGATCAATTTCAAATTCTTTGCCTTATCAATCATATCTTTATCCATCACTGTTTTTGTATTGATTACAACAACACAGTAATCCTTAATGATTTTTTTGGTTTCTTCCAATTTGATTTCAGGCGAATAAGTAACTTCAAAATTATTTGCTTTCAGGCCATCAATCAATAATTCATGAACAAAATCTGTGATTAATATTTTCATATTTTTCATAAAAAATCAATTAAATATCGATTTCCAATACTACAGGACAATGGTCTGAAAACACAGGATCTTTATAAAATATCACATCTCTGATTTTATCCTTAAGCTTGTCTGTAACACTGATATAATCAATTCTCCAACCTTTATTTCTTTGCCTTGAGCCGGCTCTGTAACTCCACCAACTAAACAAAACTTCATCCGGATAAATAAGTCTAAAAGAATCATTGAATCCCGAAGCAAATAATTGATCCAACCAAGCCCTTTCATCGGGTCTGTATCCCGAAGGATTATCTTTCCTGTCTGGGTTGTGAATATCCAGTCGTGTATGAACGATATTATAATCTCCCAAGACTATCAAATTCTCCTGATTTTTTTTCAATTCATCGAGATAGGCCCTAAAATCCTTTAAGAATTCCATTTTAAACTCGTGCCTGTGTTCGCCACTGGAACCGGAGGGAATATATACATTGACTACACTGAAACCGTCAAAGTCAGTTCTAAGCACTCTTCCTTCTCGATCATATTTTTCGATTCCCATTCCTTTTACGACTTTTACAGGCTTTTGTTTAGTAAAAGTGGCTACGCTGCTATACCCTTTTTTTTCGGCTGAATGCCAATAGCTATTATAACCCATCAATTGGTATTCCATAGGGTTTATCTGACTTTCTTGTATCTTTGTCTCTTGAATACAGAGTATATCAATATCATGCTTTACAAACCAAGACCAAAAACCCTTTTTTGCCGCTGCTCTAATACCATTAGCATTGAATGTGCCGATTTTCATGTGTTTAATTTTAGACGTCCTTTTCCTTTCATCATTGACCTAAACTGTAATTAGGCGATTCTTTTGTAATGGAAATATCATGTGGATGACTTTCGATAATTCCTGCATGGGTGATTTTCACAAATTTTGCTTTCTTCAAATCCTCAATGGTTTTAGAACCCGTATAGCCCATACTTGACCTCAAACCGCCGATATATTGAACCATCACTTCAGACAATGTTCCCTTATAGGCAATCCGCCCCTCTATCCCTTCCGGAACAAGTTTTTTCACATCATCTTCCGTATCTTGAAAATATCTGTCTTTTGATCCTTTCTCCATTGCTCCGATTGAGCCCATACCCCGGTAAATTTTGAATTTTCGCCCTTTGAAAATCACAGTCTCTCCGGGAGCCTCCTCTACACCTGCGAATAATGAACCTGCCATAATTGTATTTGCTCCGGCGGCAATCGCTTTTGCTATATCTCCTGTGAATCTTATCCCCCCATCAGCGATTATCGGAACTCCCGAACCCTTGATGGCATTCGCAGCTTCCATTATAGCTGACAATTGGGGCACTCCTACTCCGGCGACTATTCTAGTTGTACATATACTACCGGGGCCAACTCCGATTTTAACGGCATCAACACCGGCATCAACCAAAGCTTTTGCTCCTGCACCGGTTGCCACATTACCTCCAACTACATCGACATGAGGGAATTTAGTTTTTATTTCTTTAATCATTTGAAGTACTCCGGCAGAATGCCCATGAGCTGTATCTACAGTCAAAACATCAACTCCTACCTTAACCAAAGCTTCAATTCTCTGCATAGTATTTGATGAGATACCAACTGCTGCACCTACTAATAGTCTTCCATACTTATCTTTCGCAGAATTCGGATAGTTTTTTATCTTTAAGATATCCTTATAAGTTATCAGTCCCATAAGAATATTGTGATCATCCACAACAGGTAATTTTTCGATTCTGTACTTTTGTAAAATCTGTTTAGCCTCATCCAAACTAGTCCCAATCGGAGCAGTAATCAAACCATCCCTTGTCATAATTTCCACTATAGACTTAGAACTATCTTCCTGAAACCTCAAATCTCTATTAGTAAGAATACCTACCAACTTTCCATTTTTATCCACTATTGGAATTCCTCCAATCGAATGCTGTCGCATTAATCTCTGTGCATCTCCTATACTGGCCTCGAGTCCAAGTGTGACAGGATCGGTAATCATTCCGCTTTCAGATCTTTTGACTTTTCTCACTTGAGCTGCCTGTTCTTCTATCGACATATTCTTGTGAATAATCCCGATACCACCTTCTTTTGCCAGGGCAATAGCGAGCTGGTATTCCGTAACAGTGTCCATCGCTGCTGAAACTATAGGTATATTTATACTCAAGTTTCGTGTAAATTGTGTAGAAACGTTTACCTCTCTGGGTAGCACTTCCGAGTAGGAGGGCACTAACAATACATCATCAAATGTCAGCATCTCCTTTATTGACGAGAATTTATTTGTTTTTTCCATACGCAAAGATAAAAGGAAGTTTTTTATTTAAAAATTTTACGAGAAAAATAAATAATAAAATCCCATTTGTATTTACTTTTGCAAAAAAACAGCAGATGAATATTTTATCAGATGAGTATTTTATGAAGAAAGCTTTTGATGAAGCAGAAAAAGCTAAAGGAGAAAACGAAGTCCCCGTTGGTGCGGTCATAGTTTCAAATAATATCGTTATTGCCAAAGCACATAATCAAGTAGAAGCTCTCAATGACCCTACTGCACATGCAGAAATTCTCGCTATTACATCAGCCACAAATTATTTGGGAAGTAAATACTTAGAAAAATGTACACTTTATGTAACTCTCGAACCTTGTATGATGTGCGCATCTGCTCTAAATTGGGCAAAAATAGACAGGATAGTTTATGCCGCAGAAGATCCGAAAAATGGTTTTATGAAATGTGGTAAACAGGTCTTACACCCTAAAACAAAATTAGAATTTGGACTTATGAGGGACAAGAGCAGCGAAATGCTCAAAGCCTTTTTTCAAAATAAAAGATAATAATTACTAGTGTCAAGTCAAGCATACTCTTTCAGGCCAAGTATTCGTTCTTTTTGCCGATAACTGCATTAATAATTTCCACCATAGCTACGGCTATGCTGAAAAT
>JALVEE010000044.1 GCA_027008645.1 Saprospiraceae bacterium | reverse complement strand
TTTTCTCCTTTTATATATTGAGCTAAATAGTGGGTATTAACCAAGACTGAAGCATGAATTCTCATAAATGTTGAGCCTATGATTTTTTCTGATAGATATTTTAATGTTTTTGAGATTAGCATTTTTTTATTATTAGCTAAATGGATATATGTATAATTGCTTTCTGATTTTAGATATAGGATATCTGAGTAATTGATAAAATATACAGCATCTTTGGTGGTGACTTTAAGCTTTTGTATTTTGTCATAATCCTTAAGCTGTTTTTCCAGTACAATTATTCTTCGTTGTAAATCAAGAATAGAAAGTCTTTGGTCTATCCTTTTTTTTTCTTGAGATCCCAGTGGAGCTCTATGGTCGGAATTAATTTCTAATAATTTCATGTTTTATTATATTTAAGGTTATTTATTAAAAGTTTCTTGGTAGTCTTTTAGAGTTAAATCTGAGTGTTTTATTTTATTCAATTTAGACCAATTTTGTCCAAAACTGTCAACAAATGAAAATGCTAAAAATAGAATTGAAAATAGTATTATTTTTCTCATTGTTATTTGTTTTACGTTATTTATACTGCAAAGTACGGTCAAAGAAAATTCTATGATTAACTCAAATCGGACAAATGCTAACACAAATCAGACAAAATGGAGTTTTTTATAATAAAATTGGTTTCAAGAAGTCAGCTTCGGAATCTCTTCGAATGAGAGACGTAGGACTCGCAAGCTGAAGCAGGAAGGATTGAACGAAGAGAAATCCTGACCTTGCTGAAGATTGTGAAGCCGGATTAGAAAAAAAGTCAGCACAAATTAAAGCAGCTTCAGAATCTCTTTGAGCTTCTGAGTCTTGGATTTGTTTTCAGAAGCCAGTTTCAGGATCTCTTTGAATGAGAGACATAGGACTCGCAAGCTGAAGCAGGAAGGATTGAACGAAGAGAAATCCTGAGCCTGCCGAAGGATTGAGCAAAGAGAAATCCTGAGCTAGCCGAAGGATTGAGCAAAGAGAAATCCTGAGCCTGCTGAAGATTGCGAAGCCGGATTAGAAAAAAAGTCAGCACAAATTAAACCAGCTTCGGAATCTCTTCGAGCTTCCGAGTCTTGGATTCAGTTTCAGAAAGCAGCTTCGGGATCTCTTTGAGCTTCTGAGTCTTGGATTTGTTTTCAGAAGCCAGCTTCGGAATCTCTTCAAGCTTCCGAGTCTTGGGTTTGGTTTCAAAAGCCAGCTTCGGAATCTCTTCGAGCTTCTGAGTCTTGGTTTTGGTTTCAAGAAATCAGCTTCAGAATCTCTTCGAGTTTCCGAGTCTTGGATTTGTTTCAGAAGCCAGCTTCGGAATCTCTTCGAGCTTCCGAGTCTTGGATTTGTTTTCAGAAAGCAGTTTCGGAATCTCTTCAAGCTTCTGAGTCTTGGTTTTGTTTTCAATCGATTTTAATGAACTTGTATCTAAATGTATTTTTATTTGTTTTTATCAACAAGATGTAAGTCCCTTTAGCAAGATGTTGGAGATTTATAGTATTATTTTTGATTTTGTTTTCTTTCAACATTACCTCAGTACCGTTAATTGTACTTATTGTGATATCCTTAATTGTTTCTTCTGTTTTTATATGTAATTCATCAATCACTGGATTTGGGTATATCTCAATATCGCTTCCAAGTATATCGGATGTTTTTGTCAAAATACTCAATGTAGCAGGTTCAGTATTTAAGCTATTGCATATACCCTTAATATAGCAGTAGTAATCACCTGCAAGATTATCATTAACATTGGTTATTGTCAGCTTTGATGTCTGTGTTCCTGTATAATCAGAGTTGTCAGAAATTGCAGTTCCGTCCTTATACCAGAGGAATGAAAGCACATCACCGGTATATGACACTTCAAAATTGGCTGTTTCATTTGGATTAACTTGGACATTATCAGGTTGACTCGTAATAATTACGTTTTCGTTCTTTGTAATGGTAACATCATCGGAATCAGTGCATACCCCATTGGTTATAGTCCATCTAAATATATTTTCCCCGGAGCTTAGGTTTGTTATTTTAGAACCATTGTCTTCCGGGTTTGAAATGATAGCCGAGCCTTTAATAACCGACCATTTCCCCGTGCCTTGGGAGTGATAATTACCGTTTAAGTAAAGACTATTTTCGCATGTTGTTTTATCTTCACCTGCAAGTGCCTCGATAAATTTGTTTACTTCCAATAAAGCTGCTTCGGAATCGAAAGTATAATTCTTATAATAAATAGAACACATATAGCTGTCTTTATCAAGAGAATGATTTGCATTGATTCTAAGTGTTTTTGAAGTAGCTCCTGAATAAATACTGTCGTTTTTTATCGAGGAAAAAGTATTCTGATAAGAACGTTTCTTTTTCCATCTTATACTATCTGCAAAGGTAAAATCTACAGAAAACTCAACAGTCGTATCTCCACAAATATGTTTGTTGGTAGGATGTTTTGAATATTGAGGTGCTATAATCCCTTTGTTTAATAATAAATTATTTGAGGATTCATTCAGTGATAATAAATCAATTAGATTATCCTTATTTATATCAGTAGCTATAATTTTAACTACATCATTATTATTGGTTAAAATAATATTTACTTTATCAAAAAAACCATTTATATTTTCAATCCAAAATACAGAAAATTTATAGTAATCTTGAAATCCAATTAAATCTAAATCTCCATCATTATCTATATCTTTTAATATAATTCGAGAGGGTTTCACATTGTAAGGTTTAGTCAGCTGAATGGCGTTACTAAAGGTTCCGTTTGTGTTTTTATGCAAAAATATTGAACTATTACCTAAAGAGGGATAAACAATATCATAATCTCCATCATTATCAAAATCTATGGTGATAATATCTTCAGGATTACTTTTTTCATCAGGAATAGATACAGGATTTGAAAACACACCATCACCATTTGTATTTGTCAAGTATTTTATTAAATCTTTTTGGTATGATACAACAACCAAATCATTGTCTCCATCATTGTCTATATCATTTGAAGACATTCTAGATGGACGAGGGAATGAATTTGTAATAGTTTTCGCTTTGCTAAAAGAAGATCCATCGTTTTTATACCAGCTTATATTGTCAGAATTTGTTGAAAGAGTAATAATATCCGGCTTGTCATCAGCATTCAAATCTTTTGTTATTATTTGGTCAATAATATAGTCATTATTTGATATTGTGTCAGCAATGACAAAATTTGCATTTCCATTGTTCTTATACCAAACTATTTGTGATTTACCCCAAATACTTCTGACACATACGATATCTAAATTCCCATCGCCATCTACATCAATTTTTTCTAATAATTGGGATTTTGCTTGATATGAATCTATTGGCTGTAAAATAAAATAATTTCCATAGTTTTTATAAATTATCAGATTATTGCTATATTTATTTGCGACTATGATATCTATATCACCATCAGAATCAAAATCACTTTCAATCATATCACTGGGAGTTTTTAATTCAGCTTCGTCTAATATGATTGGATAGCTGAAATTTGCTTTACCATCAAGATTTTTTAATAGAACAAGTTTGTCGTCATCATATCCTGCTCCACATACATCGAGGGTGTTATTGTTATCGAAATCAGCAACTCCAATAGCGATGGTCCATTTTAAATTATCGATTATAGTTTTTGGTTCACTAAAATTTCCCAGTCCGTCTAGATTCTTAAACCAAACAATCTTATCGCTAAATCCTAATCCTGCAACCAAATCTATAAATCCATCATTGTCCATATCTTTTGCTAAAATGACATATCCTGATCTATTTTCATCAAGGATTTGTTTTTTGGCACTAAAATTTCCTTTGTTATCAAGATTATTGTACCAGACAATTTCATTATTAGCATGACAAAAAATATCACTATCTCCATCTTTATCAATATCAGCAATCATTAAATTACGTGGGTAATTTAATGTTGAATCAATTATAATGGCTTGCCCAAAATTTAGATTTCCATTGTTTTTGTACCATACTAATTTGTTTTCTTGCGCCCAAGTTGCAATTATGTCTTTTTTATTATCTCCATTTATATCAAAGAATTTTAAACTTTTGCATGAACTACTTCTTTTTTCTATAATTACTTTATCACCGAATTGCCCATTACCATCAATATTCTTAAAATAGGCTATTTGCTTTCCATCCCAATAAGATGCAAGTATATCCATATCTCCATCACCATCTATATCATCTACTACGATTGACTCTATATCAGATGTCTCATTATGGATTATCTTCATCTTTGAAAAGTTTCCTTTACCGTCCAAGTTTTCAAACCAAACTAATTCATTTTTCCTGCCGTTACCAGCAATAATGTCCAAATCACCATCTCCGTCAATATCAGCAAGTTCCGTGTTGGAAGCATTTAAAAAAGTATTTGTGATTATTTTTATATTGCTGAAGGTACCATTACTATTTTTATACCAAGCAATAGTATTAGAACCTCTTTCAGCCACCACAATATCAATATATCCATCTTTATCCAAATCCCCGGTTGAAATGTCATACGTGTTGGACAAGGTTACTTTATTAATTGGCTCAGCAAAGTCGAAAATTCTTGTTTGAGAAAAAGAAGTCACATTTTGAAGTAAAAGTATTGAAATAATAAGTTTGATTTGAGATAATGTTTTCATAATATTTAATTTTATTAAAGCAAAGAAAAGTATTGTTTCAAAATTATCAAAAAATACAATTCGGATATTTTGCAATTTTTTTATTTTTCGGTAATAATAATTTTTTTGTTAGTAATATGATTACCTATTTGGATAGTGATATAATATATTCCATTGTGTTGAATGTAGCTTTTTTTCTCAATATTAGAATCATAATCTGATATCTTATCTTTAAAAATCACCTTTCCTAAATTATCAATAATTCTCAGATTGCCTTTTTGCTTATTAGGATTATTTATATGGATAGTAATCGCTCCATTAGAAGGGTTTGGATAGACTTCTAACAGAATGTTTTCATCTTCAATATTTATTGTTACAATATTTGACAATGCAGTATTTCCATCAAAATCTATTTGTAGTAATCTGTAAAAACTTTGACCTGGATATGGCTTCTCGTCTATATAATGATAGTCATTAATGTTGGAATCTAAATTGGCGCCACTAACAAAACCTATCGTTTCCCAATTAATACCATTTTTGGATCTCAATATTTCAAAACCTTTATTATTAATCTCTGATGATGTTTTCCATTGAATCTCTACCATTTTATTATTAATGACATGGGCGTCTATTGATATAATTTCAATGGGCAATGTACAATCTTCCATATCTCCGGATATTACCCATCCTTTGGATATCAATGTGTCTCTTGCCGATTTTCCAGCACAATATTTTAAATTATCAGCACCGAGTTTAACATTTTGCTTGACGTTTCTTTTGCTCCAGGCTATAAGGGTATTATCATAGTTGTCTGCATTTATTATAGTATTGGAAAGCATACTAGTCATGGATTCTACAGAACTGATGTCCCAATTTTCGAGACTTTGATTAAAAGATTCGGCTGAAGAAAACATATTGGACATATCTATTACATTAGAAACATCCCATGAATCTAATGATTGATTAAATGATTTGGCATGAGAAAATATACCTGAAATCTTCTTAACATTGGACACATCCAAGGAATCTAATGGATGATCAAATGTATTTGCATAATAAAACATTTCTGACATATCCTCAACATTAGAAACATCCCATGAATTTATATTTTGATTAAATGCAGCAGCTCCAAAAAACAGGTGAGCCATTGATTTTACATTAGAAACATCCCACGAATCCATTGGTTTGTTATAAGACAATGCGTGAGCAAATAAACTGGACATATCTTTTACATTAGAAACATCCCATGAATTTAGTGATTGATTGAATAAGGTAGCAGCATAAAGCATTCCTGACATATCAGTTACATTTGACACATCTAAAGAATCTAAAGGTTTATTAAAAGAAGAGGCGTAGCCAAACATAAATGACATATTTGTTACTTTTGAGGTATTCCATGAATTAATTGATTGATTAAATGAATCTGCATTCAAAAACATACCACTCATATTGGTTACTTTGGACACATCCCAATCATTTATATCTTGATTAAATGCTGTTGCATCTGAAAACATCATTGATAGATTTTTTACTTTAGTCAAATCAGGTGTGTCCGATGCAGATAATGTTAAATTAGAACATCCTCCAAAGGCATTTTCCATACATTCCCACTTTATACTTCCCCATTGGTTAACACTAATGAGTTTCGGTCCGTCTCCATCTAATAGGAATCTAGGGAAAGTCCCTTTAATCCTTATTTTATATATTCCCGGGGAGCTGAATTGATGTGAAACCGGACCGGTGATACCTGTTTGCTCATAGATACCATCATTATCCCAATCAACATCATAATTGTAAGACATTGTATCATCATAAAAAATACGGATAACGTCCGGATTAGAAACTCCAATATTGTCAGTTTTCCATATTGTTACAAAAGCATCATTACAATCCTTTGCATCTCCTGTAAATATCCAACCTTTTGCCTTTAAAGTATTTCTTGCAGTTTCACCATCGCAATATTTTAAGCCAACAGCATCAAGTTTAACTCCATTTTGAACTGTCTGACTTGCCCATCCGTTTAGTGTATTATCGTAATTACTAACATCTAAGCCGGAGTTAGAAAGAGTCCCTGAAAGATCAGCTATTTTAGATATATCCCATTTTCCAAGGTTCTGATTGAAAAGTATTGCATTTGAAAAAATTCCTTGCATCTTTGTTACGTTTGATACTTTCCAAGTGTCAAGTGGTTGATTAAAATGTTCTGCACCTGCAAACATTCCTGCCATATCTGCTACATTGTGAACATCCCATTTACCTAATGGCTGATTAAAGGAGGATGCTCCCTCAAACATACTTCCCATGTCTATTACATTGGATACATCCCAAGAATTCAAAGCTTGATTGAATGATTTTGCAAAATAAAACAATGCAGCCATTGTATGAACATTAGAAACATCCAATGAGTCCAATGGCTGATTATAACTCATTGCCCCTGCAAACATTCCATCCATATTTATTACTTTTGATACATCCCAAGAATTAATCGATTGGTTAAAGGAATCTGTTGTTTCGAATAATCCGTTCATATCTTCGACATTTGATACATCCCAAGAATCTATAGGGGAGTTGAATTTGCTCGCTCTGGAAAACATAGATGACATGTTTTTTACTTTGGAGAGGTTTGGAGTATCTTTGGCTGAAATATTAAAATTGTCACATCCGGAAAAGGCATCTTCCATACTTTTCCACGGGTTGGAGCCCCATTGTTTGATATCAAGGATTTTTTTAGCATCTTTGGTGTTATTAAAGTATATTCTCGGGAAGACTCCTCTGATACGGATAGTGTAAATTCCAATTTCATCAAATTTGTGCATAAAATCTCCTGTAATACCGGTTGAATCAAAAACTCCATCATTATTCCAATCTACTTCATAATCATATGTTTCTCCGGGGAAAGTCGGGATAATTATAGAGCTATCTGAAGAAATTCCCGGATAGTCTGTTTTCCAAGTAGTGACAAAATCATACTGGGAACAGTCCTTTGTGTCGCCGCTTATAACCCATCCTTTATCATTAATTAAAAAATGTCTTGAAGAATCACTTTTACAATATTTAAGATATTTTGCCCCTAATTCTACATCCTGTTGTACTGATTGATTTGCCCATGCATTAAGGGTTTTGTCATAATTATCAACATCAATACCAGAATTGTCAAGCATAGTAAACATATTGGTAACTGAACTGATATTCCATGTTGCAAGACTTTGATTGAAAGAGGTAGCATCATTAAACACATCTGATAAACTTGTTACTTTTTCAATATTCCAAGAACTTAAGGATTGATTAAAAGAGCTGGCACCAAAAAAAATTGCATGCATTTTTTCAACATTACCGACTTTCCATGAATTTAAAGGTTGATTAAAAGAGGTAGCTTTTGCAAACATCAAAGCTATATTTTTAACACTGTCAACTTTCCATGAATTTAGAGGTTGATTGAATTTGCCGGCAAATGCAAACATGCCAAACATTTTTTCAACTTTTGATACATCCCACATACTGATATCTTGATTAAAAGAACTCGCCTCATAAAAAACATGCCCCATATCTGTTACATTGCCAACATTCCAAGAATCTAAAGGATGATTAAAAGAACTCGCACCTAAGAACATCCCATTTATTGTTTTTACACTGTCAACTTTCCATGAATTTATATCCTGATCAAATAATACAGCTTTAGCAAACATCTTTTTCATATTAGTAGCATTATGGACATCCCAATTATTAAGTGGTTTGTTAAAAGCCATATCTTTATCTTCATTTACGCTTTCTCCTGAAAACATATCTTGCATATTGGTTACATTATGTACTTTCCAATTATTGATATTTTGATTAAATGAGGTAGCAAAATGAAACATGCCCTCCATATTTTTAACATTGGATACATCCCAATTATTCAAAGGTTGATCAAATGATTCTGCATAATGAAACATTTCTTGCATATCGGTGATATTAGACACGTCCCAAGAATTGATATTGCTATTAAATAAAGAAGCATAGCTAAACATTGCCCTTAAGCTTGTCACATTTGACAAATCAGGAGCATCTGTGGCTGATGAAATTAGATTTTTACATCCTTGGAAAGCACATCCCATACTGGACCATGAGATATCACCCCATTGCATTATATCAAGTATCTTTTCTCTATCTCCATTGTAACAAAAGTAAATACGTGGAAAATCACCTCTAATCCGGATAATATATACTCCTGCGGAATCAAATTTGTGTGTTACATCTCCTGTGATACCTGTTTGTTCAAATATGCCATCATTATTCCAGTCCACATCATAATTATATCCGCTACCAACAGTAGGAATTGTGATTGATTCAGAATCAGATGTTCCGGGATTATCAGTTTTCCATTTTGTGATAAATGGTTTTTGACCAATCATAGAGTTTGAAAAAAATATTAATATGACAATTATGTAAAAGGAATTTAATAAATCTTTCATTTGTAAATTGTTTTGTTGTTAATAAGTTTGTTTTGATATGACAAAATAACTTCAATTTGAACTTTAGAACTAACTCAAATCGGACAAATACTACCACAAATCGGACAAAATGGAGATTGTAAGGGTTTTTCTGTGCCACACTCGCCTCCAAGCCTCCTGAAGGAGGTGCATCAACCCGCACTTCGGAATCTCTTTGAGCTTCTGAGTCTTGGGTTTGTTTTTCAAAAATCAGCTTCGGAATCTCTTTGAGCTTCCGAGTCTTGGGTTTGGTTTCGAAAATCAGCTTCAGAATCTCTTCGAGATTCTGAGTCTTGGATTTGGTTTCAAAAGTCAGCTTCAGAATCTCTTTGAGCTTCTGAGTCTTGGGTTTGTTTTTCAGAAATCAGCTTCGGAATCTCTTTGAGCTTCCGAGTCTTGGGTTTGTTTTTCAGAAGTCAGCTTCAGAATCTCTTCGAGCTTCCGAGTCTTGGGTTTGGTTTCAAAAGTCAGCTTCGGAATCTCTTCGAGCTTCCGAGTCTTGGGTTTGGTTTCAAAAGTCAGCTTCGGAATCTCTTTGAGCTTCTGAGTCTTGGATTTGTTTTCAAAAATCAGCTTCGGAATCTCTTTGAGCTTCTGAGTCTTGGGTTTGTTTTTCAGAAGTCAGCTTCAGAATCTCTTCGAGCTTCTGAGTCTTGGGTTTGGTTTCAGAAGTCAGCTTCAGAATCTCTTTTAACACGAGACGTAGGACTCGCAAGCCGACGCAGGAGGATTGTGAAGCCGGATTAAATACTAAATCAGCTTCAGAATCTCTTTGAGCTTCTGAGTCTTGGATAATGTTGCGTTATTTGTAGGTTTTTGGAATATAATACTTGAAAAAAAGCCAATATTAATTATAAATAATTATATTTGTGTGTGAAATTCTAAATAAATAATATAGCTCCAGTGAAAAATCTGATTTTACTTATTATTTTTTTCTTATCTCTATTTAATTTATTTGGGCAATCGGAACGTTTGGATAGTGCCTATGAGAGAATATCTACAATGCCTGATGACAGCACTAAAGCATACGAGTTAATTAAGTTATGCAATAAATATTTAGGAGTTGATATAAATAAAGCAATACAACATTCAAAAGAGGTAATAGCGTTATCAAAAAAAATCAAGCATAAAAAAACTGAAATTTTAGGCTATTATTTTGCATTTGTTAGTTTTGCCACACATGGAAAAGTCGATAGTTGTATGTATTATGCAAATTTGGGCGAGAAAATGGCAGAACAAGAAAATGAGCTAAAGCTTCTCAGTGATATTTATAGTGCTTACGTTCAGGTTTATCAAGAATTATCCGATAACAAAAATGCAATAAAGTATGGTTTCAAGAATATTGAATTAATGGAGAAATCTAAGAATAATTCAAAGCTTGGAAGGGCATATTCTGATTTAAGTGATTTGTATTTAGAGAAACATGATACTGCCAATGCATTGAAATTCGTATTGAAATCATATGACAGTTATAAAAAAGTAAATAATGTCTTGCAAATTGCCAATATGTATAGAAATGCAGGCAACTTAAAATGGTCAAAATATGACTTTCAAACAGCGAAGAATTATTATCTCAAAGCAATTGAAGAATTAGGAGAAAACCATAGAAATATACTTTTTGCTTTTTTAGGTATTTCAAGGATTTTAAAAGGGAAAGAACGATTGGAGTATTTGAAAAAAGCTGAAAAAGCTTCTTTTTCTACAAATGTAGTAAGGTATTTGCCTTTCATATATTTATCAATAGGAGACTATTATAAGAATGAAGAAAAAGACTATGATAATTCAAAAAAGTATTATATTAAAGGGATTAAATTTGAAGATAAAATAGAGAATGTCGAATTTGCACATGAATTATTGAATGGTATTTCGGAAGTTTTTATCAAGATCGACCAAATTGACTCAGCTATATATTATATAAATAAATCTATGGCCACAGCCAAGAATCTTAATTTGAAAAAAGTAGTTAGAGACAATTATTATAAGCTCTATACAATGTATAAAAAGCTTCCTAATTCAGACAGTGCTCTACACTATCTTGAACTTAGCAATATTTACAAGGATTCAATCTACAACAATAGCATTTCCCAAAACAATGCGGAAGCTTACGCCAAATATGAGACTGGGAAAAAAGAAGCCCAAATTATAAAACAAAAGCTAAAAATAGAACTTGAAGAAAAAAGAAGAAATAGGATTGTATTTGGAGGAATTGCTTTGCTTTTGCTTTCAGGTTTGATATTCCAATGGCTTGTAAATAGACAGAGGAGGAAGAATAAAGAAACAGAACTTGCTCTTAAACTAAAGGATGCAGAATCAAAAAATTTAATGGAATTGAATAATGCCAAATCAAGGTTTTTTGCTAATATAACTCACGAATTCAGGACACCACTAACATTGATAATGGGACCGCTTCAGGATGTTATTGGTAAAATAAAGGGAGAGAATAAAGAAATATTGAAAATCGCACATTCAAATTCCAAAAAACTTCTCACATTGGTCAATGATATTCTTGATTTATCAACTTTGGAAGAGGGGAATCCGGAATTGAATAAAACATCGACTTGTTTGTTTGCTATTCTCAAAAGAGTATTCTATTCATATGAATCATATGCTAAGATCAGACAAATTAGGACAGAAATAGTATTTAAACAAAAAAATGATATTTTAGTTAATATAGATTTAGAAAAGCTTGAAAAGATACTTAATAATTTGTTGTCAAATGCGTTTAAATACACAGAAGTAGGAGATTCCGTGAAGTTTTTAGTTGATTTAAAAGATGAAGTGGTGTTTATTTCAGTCGAAGATTCAGGAGTAGGAATAGATGAGAAAGATATTAAACATATATTTGACAGGTATTATCAAGGATCAAATTCTGAAAATATTACGGGTACCGGAATTGGATTGTCTTTTGCAAGTAGATTGGCTAAGATGATGGGAGGGGATATCTCGGTAGTTAGTAAGAAAGGGAGTGGTAGCGTATTTACATTGCGATTACCTTTAGATATAGTCTCAGATAAGTGTTTGGAGGGTATGAAAGCCGATAGGAAAGAGGAACCAAAGTCCGAATCCACTTCGTATAAAGTCAGAGCAATTTTTGATGACAAGCCTAAGATATTGGTAGTTGAGGATAATTATGAGATGCAAAAATATCTTCTAAGTATATTAGAAGACTATTTTTATGTCGAACTTGCAGAAAATGGATTTGAAGGGCTTAAAAAATTAAAAAATAATAAGTACGACTTGGTTAGTTCCGATGTTATGATGCCGGGGATGGACGGTTTTGTTTTTCGTAAAGAGATGAATAATAATCCCGAATGGAGGTCTCTTCCATTTATATTGCTTACGGCAAGGTCTTTGAAAGAGGACAAACTAAAAGGATTCAAGCTTGGTGTAGATGATTATATAACTAAGCCATTTAATGCAACAGAATATATTGCCAGAATAAATAATCTGATAAAAAATAAAAAGGAACGAGACAAATGGGTGGATGAAAAAATAGACAACTCAAGTCAATTGAAAGGGAATTTTGCAGATAATAAATTGATGAAAGAAATAGAAAAACTAATATTAGATAATATTGATGATTCTAATTTTAAAGTGTCAGATTTGGCTACAAAAGCGGGTTGTAGCCCAAGGAATCTTTCAAGATTGACAAAAAAAATAATAGGTTTAACTCCTGTGAACTTAATTTTGGAAGTAAGGTTGCAAAAAGCATATCAACTATTGAAATCAAATAAATACAAAACAGTATCCGAAGTAAGGTATGAAGTAGGAATAGACAATGCCTCATATTTTACAAAAAAATTTACAGAGAGATTTGGACTAAGACCGGGGGATGTGGACTAAAACTTTTTGCGAAAAAGTGAAATGCACCTTTTCAAGAAAACATACATAGTTATTTAGAAAAAAATGCTATCTTTGCAAATCTTTTTCTAAAAGTTTTAGAAAGAGGTATAATATTGTGCATAAAGATTAAGTTAGAATTACTGATAAATTAAATCCGGATTATATGTTTGATGATATTTTAGGCGATGTAAATGAGCAGCAAGAAAAAATTGAGGCCAAGCTCAAGGAAATGGAAATATTGAAGAAAAGCGAGCATGGTGAAGTGGAAGTAATTGTTAATGGGAAAAAAGATATTGTAGATATCACTATAAATAAACAATTTGAAGATAGTGCTGAGCTTGAAGATTTGTTGGTTTTGACAATAAACGAGGCGATGAAAGAAGCTGATGGTGTTGCTGCAAAAGAAACTCAGGATTTGCTCAATTCTATTATGCCCGGTGGGCTATCGGGTTTATTTGGAGGGTAAAATCTCAGGATATTTTATTTTTCATTAATTATTAATTATGAGTTTAAAGTTCTTCAGTCTATTTATTTTCAGTTTTTTAGTACTATGTTTGAATTCTCAAACACCCATAGTTGATGTGGACTTCAATGATTGTAACATCACGGACAAAGGTTCATTGGGAGAGAATGTCATTCTGATTAATGATGCTGAATGTAATTGTGGTTTAGCCGGAGAGTCATTTGTGTTTGACGGTGTAAATGACGGTATTAATTTTGATAGTAAAGTCAATTTTTTATTCAATAGCGATTTTACCCTGGAATTTTATTTTACGGTTGATAATAAATTTGATATTGTTGACCTTGTCTCGTTTAAAAACGAATGCTCAGGGGACTCTTCTTTTTCTATTCAATATTATCCGTCAATAACTGAGATAAGGTTTTTGGCTAAAGGAGCGGAATTTGAAAATATCGAACTAAAGCTGCCTTTGGATGACAGTCAATGTTGGCATCATTTTGCAGTTGTTAGAAATGAATTTAAGTATTTTATATATCTTGATGGTAATATAAGTGAAAAGAAGAATGCCGGAGCCAAATATGTTTATTCCGACAGAAACATCCTCTCGATATCAAATAATTCGTGTGTTTATGATATCAATAGCAGGTTTTTAAGGTTTAAAGGTAGAATGGACGAATTTAAAATATTTAATTATGCTTTAAATGAACTTGAGCTAAGAGACCGCAGGATTTTATCCGATCAAATATTGAATCAAGATACAACGATATTTTTGGGTGATAGTATTGGGATAAATATTAGCGCAAGCTGTGCAGACAACTTCAATTGGACAGGTAAGCAGGATTTGTCCGATCCGGATATCTTGACACCATATATCAAGCCAAAAAAATCTACGAAATATTTTATAAATTTCTTGATGAGTGGAAGGACTTGTAGCGATTCGATATTTATTCACGTTTTGGATAAGGAAAAGCTTGATTGCCAAGGTTTATTAGTTCCAAATAGTTTTACTCCCAACGGCGATGGAATCAATGATATATTGAGAATAAGCAATAATTTTATTATCGATGAATTGAAGTCGTTTGAAGTATATGATAGATGGGGGACAAGAGTCTTCAAGACTCAAGATAAAAATTCAGGATGGGATGGATTATACCAAAAAGAAAAGATTAATCCGGGTAAATTGGTTTACAAGGTGAGATATATCTGTAAAGATGAAGAGTATTTGAGTCAAGGTATAATTAATTTATTGCGATAATGCTTAAACAAAAATAATTAAGCTTCGTTGTAGTAAAGTATAGTTTGATTTACAATAATAAAAAAAGAGATGATTGTCTTTAAAAATATAAATATGTTAAAAATTAAGAATAGTATTTTTCCATTGTTGCTTCTGTTTGTTGTTTTGATATCTTCGTGTAAGTCTTCTTTCGAAAAATTGAGGACAAGCAATGATCCTGAAAAGATATTGGTGAATGCAAATAAATATTACAATGAAGGGGATTATCTCAAAGCCCAAACTTTATACGAAATAATTTTACCCTATTATAAAGGCAAAAAACAAGCGGAAGAGTTATATTATAAATTTGCCTATACCTATTATTATCTCGAAGATTATATTCTTGCGGCTCATTATTTTAAAAGTTATGCCAACTCTTTTACCAATAGTGATCACAGGGAAGAAGCATTGTATATGGGAGCTTATTCTGAGTATTTGATGTCTCCGGATCCTCAATTGGACCAGACTGAGACCTTAAAGGCTATAGATGATTTTCAATTATTTGTGAATACTTTTCCCAAAAGTGATAAAGTGGAAACTTGTAATAAAAATATAGATGAGTTGAGGAAGAAATTGGAGGAAAAAGCATATAAAGCCGGAGAACTGTACTACAATATCCAAAGCTACGTTTCAGCAATCGTCACGCTTGATAATATGCTTAAAGATTATCCTGAGACGGATAGAGAGGAAGATGTCAGGTTCTTAATCTTAAAAGCCGCATATAAGTACGCAAAAAATAGTATATACGAGAAGAAAGTGGAAAGATACAATGAAACTATAGAGAAATATAATTCATTTGTGAAGAAATTTCCTCAAAGTAAAAGAATCGAAAAAGCTAATAAAATATATAAAAATTCATTGTTAGAACTAAAAAAATTGAAATATGACAAAAGACATAAAAGCTAGAGTTCAAGGGCAAGACCCCAACATCGTCCCCAGAGATATCAACAAATTTATAGAAAAGGAAGGTGTGAGTAGCGTATATGAAGCTTTGGCCATTATAATTAAAAGGGCGAAATTTGTGACCTATGATTTGAAAGAAGAATTGAAATCAAAATTGGAAGATTTTACTTTGACACATGAATCTATTGAAGAGATAATAGAGAATAGAGAACAGATTGAAATAACCAAGTTCTACGAGAAATTGCCTAGTCCTGCTATGATTGTTATGAATGAGTTTCTCGAAGATAAATTGGAATATGAATATAGAGATGATGAAGGAAATACTATTGAGTAACGTTTTATAAATTCAAAATCGTTTTGGGAAGAAATATTCTGCTTGGAATTACCGGAAGTATTGCAGCCTACAAAGTTGCTTATTTGGTTAGGCTTTTTGTGAAAAACAATTACAATGTTAAAGTGATTATGACAAAAAGTGCAAGCGAATTTATTTCTCCGCTGACTCTTAGTACTTTATCAAAAAATAAGGTTTTTATTGATTTTTCAGAGAATGGTGTATGGCATAGTCATGTTGATCTTGGTTTGTGGGCAGATATATTTCTTATCGCTCCGGCTACAGCCAACACTATTGCCAAAATGAATAATGGAATAGCGGATAATCTGCTCTTGACTACTTATCTCTCTGCGAGATGCCCTGTGATTATCGCTCCTGCTATGGATTTGGACATGTGGAAACACAGTTCTACTCAAAATAATGTGGATGAATTAAAAAATGACGGAGTCGATGTCATTTCTGTATCGGAAGGCGAATTGGCATCCGGATTGATAGGAGAGGGTAGAATGGCTGAGCCTGAAGATATTTTTCTTTATGTCGAAGAAAGGTTTAAG